>JBDTEI010000083.1:0-8996 GCA_039922675.1 Microcoleus sp. | reverse complement strand
GAATGTCGCAGTTTTTAGACTGGGGCCTCAGTTTCTTCCGTGCTGGCTGCCTCATCTGCCTCAAATTCTGCGGTTTCCTCGTCGCCGTCGAAGCCTGATGCTTCGTCGTCTTCGTAGTAATCGCCTGCTAATTCTTCGAGCCTAGTTGCTTCTGCTTCTAATTTGGTGTCTTCGGCATCGCGATCGTACTTAGCAATATCTTTGATATCGATTTTCCAACCTGTCAAGCGGGCTGCAAGGCGCACGTTCTGACCTTCTTTGCCTATGGCGAGACTCAGTTGGTCTTCAGCGACCAAAATATGAGCGCGTCTGCCTTCTGGCGCAACCAAACGCACTTCATCTACTCTAGCAGGACTCAGAGCGTTCGCAATATAAGTTGCGGGATCGGGAGACCAACGGATTACGTCGATTTTTTCGCCACGCAATTCGTTGACTACTACCTGAATCCGCGATCCCCGCGCTCCGATGCAGGCTCCTACGGGGTCTACGTCGCGATCGAGAGTATCAACTGCTATTTTAGTCCGCGGGCCGACGTGCCGCGACGGAGGATTTGCCTCTCTAGCAACGGCGACAATCCTCACCACCCCGTCTTCTATTTCTGGTACTTCGTTAGCAAACAGGTAAACCACTAAACCTGCGTCGGCTCTAGAAACAAGTAACTGCGGCCCTCTAGTAGAGCCTTCGCCTACTTTTTTGAGATAAACCTTGAATGTAGCGTTAGCCCGGTAATTATCGTTGGGCAACTGTTCGCGCTTGGGGAGTTCTGCATCTACTTCCGGCTGACCGAAGCTGCTGGTGACTGCCAAAATTACCGACTGCCTCTCAAACCTGAGAACTCTTGCTTGAAGAACGGTTTCTTCTAAATCTTTGAACTCTTCTTGAATCATTTTGCGCTGTTGGTCGCGCAGTTTTTGAGCGAGAACTTGTTTGGTCTGGATGGCTGCCATGCGACCAAATTCTTTTTGATTTGGTGTGACATCTACGAGCACAATGCTGCCAGGCTGAGCTTCCGTAGCTACTTCTTGCACTTCGGAAAGTGATATTTCGTGATCGGGATTGGTGACTTCTTCGACAATAGTTTTGTTTGCTAAAACGCGGAAACCTTCTTGTTCTGCGTCGAGTTCTACATCAAAGTTGTCGAAGTATTCTTCGCTGAAGTGGTCGAGCTTTTGGGTGCGGCGGTAGCGTTCGTATCCTTTGAGCAGGGCTTCTCGCAAGGCTGCTTGGACGGCGTGTTTGGGTAAATTTCGCTCTTTGCTAATACCTTCGACCATTTCTTTGAGACCTGGCAGGGGAACCATTGACATATAAAACACTCCTTTTTTGTTTTGACAATACGTAACTGGTAATCGGTAATTAGTGATTTTTGAGATTGAGTGATTGCTGATGATTGAGGATTTACAAAGATAGGATTAGGGGGGCTGGGTGTTGTAACAATTTATTTGTTGTTCCCATTCAACCGGCTGCGATAGATTTGATTCTTAAAAATTAACTCGCAGCGAAGCATTTTCAGCTTACTGCGAGACAATCTCAAAACTCAAATCGGGCTGGGCTGTCACTCTTGGCATCGCCCCTACAACTCAAATCTCAAAATTCCCCTTTACTACTCTTTTCCTTCATCTAGTTCAACTTTGACAATTTGAGGGCGGGAAATTTTAACCTGTCGCCCTTTTTGATTGAGATAAACCGTTGTTTCATCCCGGCCTACCAGTAGTCCTTTCCACTCTTTGATTCGCGAGTCGGGTTCGGTGGCTTTGACGGTGACGGGGAAACCTTTAAAGGTAATGAATTCTCGATCGCTACTGAGCAACCGGGATATACCGGGACTGGAAATCTCTAGCACGTAAGCGTCGGGTATGATTTCAGATGCGTCTAACTCGGCTTCCAGGGCTGTGCTCATCCGCTGGCAGTCGGCTAAACCGGTGTCTTGCTGGATGTTGCGGATGTCTACCCGCAAGACGGGAGGATTTTGGTTGGTGTGAAACACTGCTCCCACTACTTCCAATCCCAGTGTTTCCGCAACGGGGGTAGCTAAGTCAATGATTTGTGGGATTAGGGGATGAGTCATATCGAATACTTAAGTTAAAACTCCTGAACTCGGACACGGTAAGGAAAAATCAGGTGTTGAGATTGCTTTGCTTTGATCCCGCCAAAAAACGGAGACAAGCCCTCGCAGGGCCCTCGCGAGCAGCCCCAAATTTTAGAATCTAGTTCAAGCTCCTAGATTCAATGCTGCAAGTAAATCTCAAATCTCAAATCGTTCGACAGTTTAAGCTCACGCCGAAGTCGAAAAGGGAAAATCGACTGACCTGGTTTTTGACTGCAAAATATGAGGGTTTTTACCCTCAAATTGATTTGTGGAATGAAGAAAAAGATGTCAGATTTTCAAGCCCGAGGATGAGCTTGTGGGGTTTAAATTCTGCCTTCTACTTTCTGCTTTCTACCTCGGGATAACTTTATTTCGTCGCCCGCGGCCCTTTGTCTTCAACTTCCAGGTGTGATGGCCTAAGCCGTTTGGCTGTGACTCATGCAACAAAAAAAGTGGGCTTGACCCACTCCTAGGTGAAACAGTTTCTTCCAAGAAGTTTGAGGGCTGCTTCCGATCGAAGTCTGCCTCATTTTTCATTTTAGCTCGATCGCCCGCCCAGTGACAAACCGATCGCGTCGGCGGGACTGTCGGAGGGGGAGAGTGGGAGAGTCGGAGAGTCGGAGGGGGAGATTCGGAGAGTCGGAGAGTGGGAAAAAGATTTTATCTTGCTTCTGACTAATGACTAATGACTAATGACTTCTTCCCCCAACATCCGTTAGCTTAACGCGGGGCTATGCGTTGCAGTTCTTTAGCTTGTTCTAAAATTTTCTCGAAGTCTTCTTCGCTCAACCGCTGGATGTAGTTGATTTTGAACTCTTCTAGGAAGTCGGACAGCAGCAGTTGTATTTCTTGCCAGGTTTGCTGCTGTTGCAGTTCGGCTCCTAAAGCTTGCCCGAAATGTTGGACTAGCTGGCCGGAGAGTTTGGTACCTACGGGGTCTTCGCTGGCAGTTTTAAAGGCTTCATAGGCGTCTTGGGGGCCGAGGGTGACTAATTTGGATAGTTCTGCAACTAATTGCTCTGCTAGCTGTGCGGGCAGGTTTCCCAATCCTGGCACTTGCTTCCATCCTTGATAGAGGGGGGATTGCTTGAGAAATAATTCTATATTGTAGCGGAGGAGTGCTTCTAGGTCGGGCTGGAGTTGGGGCAGGACTTTGTAAACGGTGATTTGGACTAGATGGGTGGCGATCGCTTCTATTTCATTGATATTGTTGATGTCTAGATATCGTTGTTTTTGGGATTGAAATAGTTGACGAGCTAGTTCGCCTGTGGTAATGGATTTTTGCATCTGGTTGATTAGCTGAATTACTACTACTTCGGTCAATTCTTGGGCGAAGTTGGCGACGAAACCTCGGCTGATTTGGGTGCGTATGGGTTGGAGGTCGGGCATTTTGGCTTGGTGGATGCGAATTGTGACGGGTAATACTCGCAAGATGCGCCAGAATGGGAGGAGCAGGAAGATGTCGTACCACCGCCAGAGCATCGCTGCTCGCCAAGTGACGCTGCGGTGGCGGCGGCTGATGAAGTAGGTGCGGGCTAGAAATTCGATCGCGAATATGCCAATAAATGGCAGGTCGATTTTCCAGAAGTCGTCGGTGAATTCGCCGTTTTCTCCGATCGTGCGATAATAGTTGATGGCGATTAACGGCTTGATTTTAGCGTCAAACCAGTTGATTTCTTGTTGCCAGCCTTGTTGCTTTAAATAGTCTTCGCTCCAGAATGTTTTGAATGATTGTTTGGCTGATTGTTGCGGATTCGGGGCACGCTCGCGCATCCGGTCTTTGATTTTTTCTAGGCTGCCACTTTTTGACGCTAGTCGAAAGGGATCTTCGTCGATCATTTTCGCGGTCAGATTATTTATTTCCTGCAATTTTACTGCTACTTGGGGAGAGGACAAGCCTGTTTGCACTACTTGAATTTTTAATTCTTCTAAGGCTTCTAGATATTTCTGAGTGTCTCGGTGGGGTTTGATGCCTTTAAATGGGTCGTATACTTGGGTGATAACTGGCAGTTTCCGGAAGTAAAAATCTCGCCAGGGGACGTAACTTATGTCAAATAATACTAGGCTTAAATTTCCGAGGGCGACCAGTGCCATTAACCGCTCGAACCATGGTACTTGGGGTGATTTCGGGCCGGAGTTGGGAGTTTTAGATGGCTGTAGTTTTGGTGTCACTAGCTGTTCCTAATTAAGTAGAAGGAGCGAAATAAATGTAACTGGTAATAGCTGAAAAAAGTAAACAGCGAAAACTAGCTAATTGTCGGGTCGCGATCGGATTGCGAGCGAGCCAGCTAGTATTTATTTTAACGTGGGTTTGTTAGGGAGTTTTGGATTGTTGATTTGGCCGAGTTGGGTAAAATTTTAGACTTGTAAAATATTAAGGTCGATCGAACTTGAGCCACAGATCCCGTTATTCTGATTCTCTCTGTCAATAAAATTATATCTCAGACGGAATCATCAGTTTTTTTTCGGCGTTGCAGAGCTAACTGGGCCGGTAATAAATTACTATTTTTGTTTGCTCTGCTGGCGGTTGACCGCTAAATCAAATCTATTGCACCGATCGCAGTTTAAGGTTAGATGTGGACTTCGAGTTTGAGGTCAAACCCTCAAGAGAGGTATACTTGCTGAGGGGCAGTCTGGCGAGAGTGCCCTAGAAGAGCGCGACGGTGGCTGCGGCCTCCGTAAGGTTCGGGATCTCGCCTCACAAAAACCAGCACGCGATCGGACTCTTGAATAAAATGACATCCTGAGTATAATTTTTAGCATTTTTTTTAATATATGACATACTGCCTTAATCTCGATTGCCCAAGAGACAAGCGTCAGAACCCACCAGGCACAAAGTATTGTCTTAATTGTGGTTCAAAGCTGCTACTAAAAGACCTGTATGCAGCTACTGAGCCGCTGCGCGATGGCGGATTTGGTAGAACTTTTAGAGCTGTCAATCATGGAAAATTTGAGGAACTTTGCGTTATAAAACAGTTATCGCCCCCTCAAGAATTTCAGCGAAAGCCTGCTCATTTCAAAAAGTATGTCCGACTGTTTGAACAAGAAGCAAGGCGGCTTTATGAACTCAAGCATCCACAAATTCCTCAGCTAATTTCTTATTTCGAGGAAGATGGGCGATTGTATTTGGTGCAAGAGTTTATTGATGGCAATAATTTAAAGGATGAGTTAGAAAAGTATGGTGCTTATAGCGAAACTAAGATCAGGGAATTGCTGTTAGATTTGTTACCTTTGCTGAATTTTGTTCACGAGCGCAATGTAATTCACCGGGATATTAAGCCTGAGAATGTGATCCGCCGCAATCGCGATCGCAAGTTGGTGCTGATAGATTTTGGGGTTTCCAAACAGGTAGTAACTGATGCTCCAACCAAAACGGGTACTAAGTTGGGAACTCCCGGTTATGCGGCGCTAGAACAGCGGCACGGTAGGGCTGTTCCTGCTAGCGACCTTTACAGTTTAGGGGTGACTTGCATTCGCTTGCTGACTTCTGTGATGCCTTATTTGGATATCTATGGGGACATTCACGATGACCTTTATGACCCGCTCGAAGGTCGCTGGCTTTGGAGGGAGGCTTTGCCGAAAGGAACAAAGATTAGCCAGGATTTAAGTCAGATTTTGGATAAGTTGATTCAGGAATATGTCAAAGACCGCTACAAGTCTTCTATGGAAGTTTTTGATTTTTTAAAACCTGCTGCTGTTGTTGTTGTCCCTCCCGATTATAAGTTGCAGCAGGCAACTGTTCTTAGTCCTTCTTTACCGACTCAACCTGTGACTCAGACTCCGCTCGTTTCTATGAATTTAGAGTCTGAAAAAGGGATTGATTATTCTCAGTTGGAAAGGCTGCTAGCAGCTAAAAATTGGCGGGGCGCTGATGAGGAAACTTCTGTAAAAATGCTGGAAGTGATGCAGCAAGTTTCTAGGGGTTATTTGAGCGAGGAAGATATTAGGAAGTTTCCCGCTCAGGATTTGCAGACTATTGACCAACTTTGGGTGCGGCACAGTCACCGCAGGTTCGGTTTTTCTGTGCAAAAGGGTTTATGGGTCAAGTCGGGGGGAAAGGCTGGTGTTTATGATGCTACTGTTTGGGAGAAGTTTGGCGATCGAGTGGGCTGGCGGCTTAACAATCAGTGGGTATACTATTCTGAACTGAATTTCACTTCTAAGGCAAAGCCTGGACATTTGCCGGGAGGGACTGTTTTTGGGTGGGAAGGTGGGGTTTTGTGCGGTGTTTTGGGTTTGGGTGGGATCTGGTTTCTGCTGTCTCGGCGAGATTTGTAGGAAGAGGGAAGAAGGAAGAAGGAAGAAGGAAGAGGGAAGAATTGGGGAATAATGGTAAATGTGGCAATTTTTTAAAGAGTTAAGCTATTCTGCATTTAAATTGTAGGTCAAGCAATAATCAAACTCTTGTGGGGATGGGGACGCGAGCCTGTCCGAATATTCAATTTAAATACGCAACAGCTTAGGGATATTTTCTGTAGAAATTAGGTAGAAAAAGAACAGAAAATCAGATATAATCCCAAACTATTTTTTTTTGTGATATGTTTTGAGTGAAGGGCAAGTTTACCAAGCTACAGACCAGTCCTTATCCGTAGAAAAGTATTAGGACGGGCTTTGGCTCCAATTTACAAAGGAGATTTCTCTAGTTATGTTGCAAGAAAAACGTCTCAAGCCGTGGACTGTAGTTCGATCGCTTCCGAATGTGGAAAGGGTGGTTGTGGGTCAGTTTCGTAGTTGGTCTGATGCCGACGGTCACTTGAAAATTCTTAAGCGGATGGTTCCGGCCGATCGGTTGACGGTTGTTTTCGATCCGGTAGTTCCAGCGTAATGTTGCTGCTAAATTCAGCAGCGTGCGATCGCTCGCGTGATCTCAGCGGTCGCCTATTTTGTTACATAAAAATTTAGATAAAAATTGCGATCGCTAAAAAGGCGATCGCAACTAAAATCGTTGTCCTTAACTGCGACGAATTTCAGTAACTTGGTCGGCAACATCCAAAATTGCTGGCGGCATAGAAGGCCCAGTCAAATTATCGGCCGCCGGCTGCTGCTGTGGGATGTCTTTAATGGCTGGCTTTTGGAAGGATATCCGCGAACGGCTTTTCAAGCTGAGGAATTGGATTTTTTATTAGATGATTTGGCCCAGGAGCTAGATTTTGCAGTTTGGCTGAACGTGCCTCATGAGGTGTTGCTGAGTCGATCGATCGAACGCCATCGATCGGACGACGAGCCAGAAATTTTGCAGCGCCGGCTCGATTTGTTCGAGGAACGCACTATTCCTCTTTTAGAGTATTACGAATACCGCCACAAACTGCTAACTGTCAACGGCGACCAATCCCCCGAACAAGTCCAGCAGGATATTCTCACAATCCTTGAAGCTAATAGTCAGTAGTCATTAGTCATTAGTCAACAGTCATTAGTCAACAGTCATTAGTCAACAGTCATTAGTTATTACATTGGGGCTGCCAATTCCCAATTCCCAATTCCCAATTCCCAATTCCCAATTCCCAATTCCCAATTCCCAATTCCCTAAATATTATGTCTTTCCAGCGTCCCGACGGCCGACTACCAAACCAACTTCGTCCGATTAGTTTCGATCGACAATTTACCAAATTTGCTAGCGGTTCAGTGCTAGCAAAAAGTGGCGATACTCAGGTACTTTGCAGCGTTACAATCAAGCCGGGAGTGCCTAGATTTCTGGAGAATACCGGACAAGGTTGGCTGACAGCGGAATATCGAATGTTGCCAGGATCTACACCGCAGCGACAAGAGCGGGAATTTATGAAATTATCGGGACGCACTCAAGAGATTCAGCGGTTGATCGGGCGGAGTTTGCGATCGTGCTTGGATATGCAACTGTTGGGAGAACGCACGATACTTGTCGATGCGGATGTTTTGCAAGCTGACGCGGGGACTCGCACAACTTCAATTACTGGCGGGTTTGTGGCTGTGGCTGATGCCTTGAACAAATTAGTGCAAAAAGGTGAATTAGAGCGATCGCCCATTATTCGTCAAGTAGCAGCCGTGTCTGTCGGACTTTTAGAAAATGAGGCGTTTTTAGATTTGAATTATCTTGAAGACGTGGCGGCAGAAATTGATTGTAATGTAGTGATGAATGGAGATTTGGAAATCATCGAAATTCAGGGAACTGCGGAAGTAGGAAGTTTTAGCCGTAGTCAGTTAAATCAAATTTTGGATTTGGCAGAAACAGGAATTCAGGAATTGTTGGAGGCTCAGCGGCAAGCTCTTTAAGTCTGTACGAAAAGCATTTCATTCGACATCTATTCTCTCCCACATTTCGGAAATTGGTCGGGTTTGTCCTGCTTTTGCTTGCTGTAATGCTCTCCTGAGACTTGCTTTCACTTCTGCAATGGGAGTATCATCAGGATCGACTTCGACTTCCTCTGTTACTTCGGCAAAAAGTACGATAACTCGCACGCGGCTGGGGGGGAAGTCTTCGATCGCGCGATCGAGCAATAATTGACCTTTTTCATCTATAGGTCCCAATACTTCAACAGCTTTCATCTGTTTCTCCTGAAGGTATTTTTAATCAATTTTATCATATTTTATGAGAGTGAAACAAACTTGATATTGGAGAGCGATCGCCATTCATTCATTCATCCATCCGCGTGCAGGGAACCCAATCTGCCTGTTATTCTATAAAGATACTTCATTACTCCGATCGCATTATGCTTGCTTTACCCGATCGCCAATTGATGAGCGCAGAAGAATACCTGACTTGGGAACCCACCCAAGAAGAACGCTACGAGTATTGGGATGGCGAAGTCGTCGCCATGAGTGGCGGAACCCGCAATCACAATCGGATTTGCGTTAACTTCTTCAAGCTATTAGACGATCGCCTTAATCTGCCCTACGAAATTTACATCCTAGCTGTGAAAGTCCAAGTGGAACC
>JBDTEI010000082.1:0-2885 GCA_039922675.1 Microcoleus sp. | reverse complement strand
CTTGATATTTTTCGGGCGTATCGCTCCAAACATAAAAATCTCTTTCATTACTGCCTTTCGGGGCGCGGCGCGCTCGCTGAAACCAAGCGTGCTGGTCGGAAGTGTGGTTGACAATTAACTCAATAATAACTCTAATTCCCCGCTGGTGCGCTGCTTCTAATAGGTCTTTAAAGTCCTCTAACGTGCCGTAAATCGGGTTGACGGTGGTATAGTGAGATGTATCGTAGCCGTCGTCTCGGAGCGGCGAGGGAAAAAATGGCAGTACCCAAATTGCTGTGACTCCCAAGTTTTGCAGGTAATCCAGTTTTTCTGTGAGTCCCCGAAAGTCGCCGATTCCGTCTGCATTGCTGTCTGCAAAAGCGCGAATTGGTACTTCGTAAATGATGGCGTCTTTGAACCACAACGGATCGTTATTTAACATTGAGTTGGGCATAATTTTTAGGGAAATTGGTAATGGGTAATTGGTAATGGTGATTTGGTAATTGGGATTTGTTAGTTAAAATCCAAACCGATAAATCATAACGCATAATTTTGCCGCGATTCCTCATGCTAGCGGCAGAGTTTTAATCGTAATTTACGATCGCAAAACTTATAATTTATTAACTAAATAATTTAAACAATTTATTTTGCTATTTCGGATACCGTTCACAATTGGGATACTGGTGCTTCCTAAGCACGCCCTACATATTTACATAGCGGTGCTTGCTAAGCAAACCCTACATTTCCCTCAAAGGGGCGGTATCCCGTACCTACTGGACGGTTGCCACGACATTACACTACCTTGACGTTGATTGCTAAACTTTGTTACATTTATTTACATAAAGCAACAAAACTTAAGGAAAAAACAAAAATGATTATTGTAATCGCTCTTTTGGTCGTCGGCTGGGTCGCAGCATCTTTAATTGGTACTCAAGCATATTTTCTGGGCGAACAGTCGAAGCCCATTCACGATCGCAATTGGAATGATGAATCTTTTGAACAACTGGCAAAATCTGTGACTGGAACAGACATTGATTACCGCGTTCGCGTTCCCGCATACAGCATGGATGCTTATACCAGCCGCACCATGTCCAATTCGTAATATTCAGTAGCAGGCTTGACTATTTTCAATAACAGGCTTTCTGGCCTGTTCCACAAGCAGATTTATTTTTGTGGAACAGGCCAGAAAGCCTGTTTTTAATTTTTCAATAATTGACAAGATATCTGTTCCACCTTGATAGGAATTTCTACTTCTTCAACTCGCCACGCTGCATAAGCAAGCGCTTCATATATATCTGCTTCTTCCAGGTAGGGATAAGCCTGCAAAATGCCTGACGGTGAGTGTCCCGATGCCATCAATCCGACAATCGTGCCAACAGTGACTCGCAAGCCGCGAATGCAGGGTTTTCCACCCATTACTTCTGGATTCAGAGTGATTCTAGTTAGTTGTTTCATGATTTTAAACTACCAGGCTTTCTGGGACACAAGAAGATTTATTTTTGGTGGAACAGGCCAGAAAGCCTGTTCCTAAATGCAGCTACAAACTCTTACCTACTAACGCGGGGAGAGAGTCTTTTTTGCGAAATTGCAAAGCGTTATTTACACAGTCGATCGCAATTGTATCGCCTTCCACAAACGCATTTTCCAGAATCTTGTTAGCCAGCGGGTTTTCCAGCTCCCGCTGAATGGCGCGTTTCAGCGGACGAGCGCCATAAACTGGGTCGTAACCGACATCTGTGATATGGTTTTTCGCAGCATCGGACAGTTCCAAAGTGATTTTCTGCTCCGCCAACAACCGCTCGATCCGCTTGACTTGAATGCTGACAATTTGCCGCAGTTCGATCTTGCTCAAGGTGTGGAACAAAATGATCTCGTCCACCCGATTGAGAAATTCGGGCCGGAAGTGCGATCGCAAAGCAGTCATCACCCGTTTTAGCATTTGTTCGTACTCTTCGTCAGTCTCCCGTTCTTGAGTCAAGGATTTTTCATTGTCAGACTTGTTTTCAGACTTACTTTCAATCTTAATTTCCGTCTTACCTTCACTGTCAATATCAACTCGCTGGGCTGAAATCTCGACAGTACCATCATCAGCAACTTTATAATCTGTCTTGGGAATTGACACCTCCTTTGGTTCGTGCTTCCGACTTGCGGGTTTTTTGGCCGTTTTCTCCTTCTTAGCAAACACTTCTAAAATGTGGTCGCTGCCGATATTGCTAGTCATCACAATTACGGTATTTTTAAAGTCAACCACTCGACCTTGAGAATCGGTAATTCTGCCGTCATCCAACACTTGCAGCAAAATGTTAAATATATCAGGGTGCGCCTTTTCCACTTCGTCAAATAGCACCACCGAATAAGGGCGTCTCCGCACTGCTTCGGAAAGTTGTCCCCCTTCGTCGTAACCGACATATCCGGGGGGAGCTCCTACCAACCGGGAGACGTTTTGCTTCTCCATGTATTCCGACATATCGATGCGGATAATCGCATCGTCGCTGTCAAACAAAAACTCAGCCAACGCCCGCGCTAACTCGGTTTTTCCCACCCCTGTGGGGCCCATGAACAAGAAAGAGCCGATCGGTCTACCGGGATCTTTCATCCCCGCCCGCGCCCGCCGAATCGCCGCAGCAACCGCCGTTACAGCCTCCTCTTGACCGATGACTTTCTTGTGCAAATGGCTTTCCAATTGCAGCAATTTTTGGCGTTCCGATTCTAACAACCGATTGACCGGAATTCCCGTCCATTTCGCCACAATTTCCGCAATGTCGCCCTCAGTAACTTTTTCCCGCAGCAGCGAAGAACCTTGAGCTTGCTGTTTCAAAAGCTCGGCTTCCTTGGCTTCGCGATCGCGCACCACCGTCTCCAATTTACCGTACTTCAACTGCGCCGCTTTATTCAAATCGTAAGCT
>JBDTEI010000081.1:0-8124 GCA_039922675.1 Microcoleus sp. | reverse complement strand
GTGTCATTGCTTTGTTAGTCGTCGTTGGCGGTCAATTTCTACTCTCTCTGTTTGGAGTCTACACCCCAACCTGGTTAGAAATTGGCATTTCCGGCATCGGCGTGTTTATATTTGCTGGCGCTGCGATCGTCGATTTTTACATATTACCCCGCAGCTACCGCGATGACCAATATTTGCCAGCCGCTTTGTCGATGTACTTGACCTACATCAACTTGTTCATCTTCATTCTGCGCCTGATGATTGCTCTCAACGGCCGCGATTAATCATTGAAAGTTTAGCTTAAAAAAAACCGCAGCGCGATCGACATCCGGCTGCGGTTTTTTATTACCTTGACAATTCCCGTGTTCACCTGCGGTCAGAAACCGGGTTTTTTACAAAAAGACACGTTATCACCCAAAGATTAGGTAAAAAACCTGGTTTCTTTGGCCTTAGTGCGTATTCTCTTGACAGTTCCCCCTTAAATCGACATTCATCCCTGTTCATCCGCGTTCATCGGTAGTAAAAAAATCTTTCTTAGTATTTTTTCCACCACAAGTCAGCAGCAAGGTAAGATTAGTATTACCACCCACAACTAGGAAAAGTAACAGTGGAAGTTCTAGACATCAAACACAATATCGAAAAATTGTCCGATCGACTGGGTACCACCCAGGACTATCTTTGACATCCCCGCACTCACAGCCAAAATCCAAGATTTAGAGCAAATCTGCGCCCAACCAGCATTTTGGGACGACCAAGATCAAGCTCAAGGCACCCTCCAAGAACTGAATGACTTCAAATCTCATTTAGACCAATATCACGGCTGGCAGACTAGCCTAGAAGACGCTAGAGCTATTTTAGAACTGCTGGAGTTAGACGCTGACGAGTCCCTATTTCAAGAAGCCTCATCGAGTCTTTCCCAATTAACTCGCGAACTCGACTTGTGGGAACTGCAACAATTACTATCCGGGCCCTACGATGAAGGCGGCGCCGTTTTGACAATTAACGCCGGGGCGGGCGGCACGGATGCTCAAGATTGGGCGGAAATGCTGCTGCGGATGTACACCCGCTGGGGCGAAAGTCAAGGTTACAAAGTCCATTTAATGGAGATTTCTGAGGGAGAGGAAGCCGGTGTTAAATCTGCTTCTTTGGAAATTGTCGGCCGCTACGCTTACGGTTATATGAGGTCGGAAAAGGGCACTCACCGTTTGGTGAGAATTTCGCCTTTTAATGCTAATGACAAGCGTCAAACCAGTTTTGCGGGCGTGGAAGTGATGCCGGTGCTCGATCGATCTGTTAAACTGGACATTCCAGAAAAAGATTTGGAAGTCACGACTTCCCGCGCAGGCGGCAAGGGCGGACAAAACGTTAACAAAGTAGAAACCGCCGTCCGCATCGTTCACCTTCCGACTGGTTTGGCCGTCCGCTGCACCGAAGAACGCAGTCAGTTGCAAAATAAAGAAAAAGCTCTCGCACTGCTGAAAGCGCGGCTGTTGGTGATTGCTAGGGAACAGCGCGCCGCCGAAATTGCCGAGATTCGAGGCGACATGGTAGAGGCAGCTTGGGGTCAGCAAATTCGGAATTACGTGTTTCATCCCTATCAAATGGTCAAGGATTTGCGCACTGGCGTGGAAACAACCGCCGTCCTAGATGTGATGAATGGCGAATTAGACCCGTTTATTCAAGCTTATCTGCGGCAGGAAAACCAGTTGATAGCCCAAACCGATTAGAACCGGGCGAATAGAATTCGCAGCTACACATACCAAGTCCGCCTCCGCGGACTAAAAAATTAAGAGTGCTGGTAGCAGCGGATTTGGTATAATTTTGAGGTTTTGGTCGATCGCCAGACATCCAACAGGTCGCGCTGCCAGAAACCTTGATATGATAATACTTGATCTAACAAACACTAAGGAGAAAGAATGACCCAAGTTGTAATCGGCGAAAATGAAGGGATTGAGTCAGCCCTACGACGGTTTAAGCGACAAGTTTCCAAAGCGGGAATTTTCCCCGACATGAGAAAGCACCGCCACTTTGAAACCCCCCTCGAAAAGCAGAAGCGCAAAGCTATTGCCAGACGCACTAAGAGACGCTTCCACCGCAACAACAAACCCTAGAACTAGCACTAAATTGATTCGGCACATATAATGCCTTGCGATTCTAGTACCGCAGCGACTCGGAGAATCACCGCTTCGCTGTAGGGAGCACCGATAATTTGTACCCCCAAGGGCAAAGCGCCGGGCCGCTGTACGGGCACGCAAAGAACGGGTAAGCCTATAAATGATAGGGGTTGGGTGAACAGTCCCAGATTGGGACGCACTAATATTTCTTGTCCGGCGATGACCATTTTCTCGACGCCAATTTCAGGAGCCGCGATCGGAGTTGCGGGTGCGAGAATGATATCTGTATATTGGAATATTTCGCGAATTCGATCGCGATACCACTGTCTAAATCTCTGCGCTTGCACGTACCACGTCGCAGGAATCAGGGTTCCAGCCAAAAAACGATCGCGCGTGGCGGGATCGAAGTCTTGAGGGCGCGATCGCAAATTCTCTAAATGCAAGTTACCTCCCTCGCAAGCGGTTATTATAAACGCCGCCGCCCTAGCGCGATCGGATTCCGGTATACTGACAGTTCCAAGCCCTCCAATTTTTGGGGGGTTTGTTGTTGCTTTTTCCGCCTTCATACCACAATTAAGTACATTTGTCAAGGCTTGGGCAACTATTTCTACAGCAGCCAAAGCTTCCGGTGCAGCCCCTGTGGCGAAATACCCATCAGCAACCGCAATTCGCAATCCTGCAATTCCTACATCTAACTGTGGCGAACAAGGTTCTGGCGGGCGTTGAGTGCAAACTGGATCGCGATCGTCCGGGTCTTGCATAATATCATACAGCAGCGCCATATCTCGGAGCGATCGGCCAAACGGCCCCACACAATCCAAACTACTCGAAAATAAATAAGCGCCAGCCCTTGATAAACGGCCGTAAGTAGGCTTAAACCCAAACACACCGCACAAAGCAGCGGGCACGCGGATGGAACCGTTAGTATCGGAACCGAGGGTGAAAGGTACTAAACCGGCGGCGACTGCTGCTGCGGAACCCCCACTGGAACCACCGGCGATGCGGGTAGTATCGCGGGGATTGCGAGTCGGCCCGTAGTGGCTGTTTTCGGTGACGAAACCGTAGGCGTACTCATCCATGTTCAGCGTACCTACAAGGATTGCACCAGCTTGTCTGAGTCGGGCGACCGCGGCCGCGTCTTGAGTAGCGGGAGGGTTGTCAGCGTTGATTTTTGACCCGGCTAGGGTGGTAATTCCGGCGATATCGAACAAATTTTTGACTGCGAAGGGAACGCCTGCTAAAGGGCCTGGGTTTTCGTTGTTTGCGATCGCATTATCTATCTTTTCGGCTGCTGCGATCGCACTTTCTGCGGTAACGGCTGTAAAGCAATTGAGTGTTTTATCTCGATCGGCAATTCGTTCTAAAGCGGCGGTAACAACTGCTCTCGCTGTAATTTTACCACTTTTAACCGCCGATGCTGTGGCGACTGCATCCGCTTGTGCTAAAAATTGGGCTTCATCTGCGTTCATCTGTGTTCGTCTGCCTACATCTGCGGTTAAAAATCAGGGTTGAAACACTGGTGCAGCTTCGATTTCGTGGGGCAGGGGGAATTCTGTAACGAGTTGGGCGATCGCAGCTATCCTCTCGAAGTTTACCACAACGCCAGGCCGATGTTCGGGTTTGATGGGTAAATTGATTAGTTCGGATGTGCGATCGACATATTCTTCTATATTTATCATGAGTCCCTCTCAAAAAAACATCAGCGTTCATCCGCGTACATCCGCCCTCATCTGCGGTTAAAAATTTAAGCTTCAGATATAAGTGCGATCGATTATTGTATTGTAATCGCGATCGGGCGGTCAGTTATTATTGCTCAGTTTTTTGTATTCCTCGGATTGTCTGATATCATCTAAAGGCGATTTTTGCTCAGGTGGTTCATCAGGACAAAATTTTATAGATGTCTGCTTTTCCCCAGACTTTAAATTTTTATTGACTTCGATTTGAACCTTTCCTTTTTGCCAACCCTTGGAACCAATTTTGAGAACTTGACAATTGATTCCTTCCTTACGGGAGTTCCAGTTTATATCCCCTCCCGGAATTATTGTTCCTTCGTTAATCTGCAAATCACTCATCAAACTACTTATTGGCCGATGGTAAGATTCAGTTACTATATAATATTTATTAAAACTTTCACCAAACTTGAGACTGACTAACTGTTTAAATCTACCCACCGTAAAAGTATCTTGACCTAATAATACAACATCATTATCATCGTCTAGTATCTCGTAGTTTTTGTTGTCACAGTTTTCGTTCATTTGTTTGACAAGTTTATCTTTTTTAGTTAAGTTCATTTGAATGTAGACGAGTCTAGTTAGTAAAAATTAATTTCCCAACTCAAACACCGACAGTTTCCCGCAACTTCTCAACAGCCACCTCCATCGGAGGCAAATCAAAATTTTCAGCATCCATCAATTCCTTAACTTTCTCAAAAATTTCAACCTCCGCCTCCTCATAATCAGTCAGCTTATCATAAAAATAAGGATCAGTAAACCACTGTTCAAATGCTATCATCAAAAAACCATTGGGCGAAAGTTTAAACCGCCAATACTTAGAAACTCTGTCATCAATTACTTCAAACAGCGGTGCCGGATTTTGCATAGGATAATAACTGTAATTATCATCACAGATATAATACCAAATAGTTCCCCGCCACTCTCCAAAAGCATAAACAACATATTCCTGCCCAATCGTCAATGAGAATTGTATGTCTTTTGTGTAACCGATAGCAGGCTCTATATAATCATCAGGAAGCGATGCACCTGTATTAGCGATACAGCGAATTTTCATAATTGTACTAATTCCTCATTACAGATTCTTGGGAGCTATTTTAGGGTACTGACGTTTGAACTTACACTAGACCTCTTGCAGAAATCTTCGAGTCATAGAGCAACCGCAGATATCGGGCAGATAAACACCGATTGACGCAGATGGTTTCAGGGTATTTTCGGATTTTTGCAAGAGGTCTACTCTACATTTTCTTGAGTCTGACTGTTGCGCAACCAATGAACTTGTACAGATGCTCCATTAATCATCAAAGCTTGAATACTTGTCATTTTATACCAATCTTCAGGAGAACCACCATAAATAGCAACAAGTCGGGAGCATCTCCCAACATATTGTTGGCTCCACCTTGAATACCTTTGCCATTTCCCCCAAGTGCATCTTGCAGCAGGAGTTGTTCTGCCAAATTTCTCGGACTCTCCTCGGAAATAGCACCTTGACTCATAATTTAACAGTTTTAGATATTATTTGTCAAATACGATTAAAAAAATATCTGGTAAAGTTTATACGAGTAAATTTACCGCGCAATAATAAGCATTTTTTATATTTTTATGTTTCTTTTGATGTATCCGCTCAATAGACCTCTTGCAAAAATCTTCGAGTCATAGAGCAACCGCAGATATCGGGCAGATAAACACCGATTGACGCAGATGGTTTCAGGGTATTTTCGGATTTTTGCAAGAAGTCTAATAAATCGAGGGAAATCGCTCAGTGACGAGCCTCAAACATCGCAAAATCATTCCCAACAAGGTAGTCTACCCCGATTTATTGAGCGGATACCTTTTGATCATAAATTAATTATTATTTTTCAGCCCTAATTCATTCGTTCTCAGGTTGCTGTATCCCTGTGGGCCAATCAGTTGTTATTTGTGAGTTTTTTGTATTCTTCTGATTGGCGGATGTCGTCTAGAATAAATTCCGGTTCTGCTGGTTCATTAGGAAAAAATTCTAATTTAATAATCTCGACGCTGTAGTAGCGATGGCTTATTGTACAACTTAGAGATACTTCTATCCTTAGTTTGCCTTTTTGCCAGCCTTGACAACCAATTTTTAGATTTGAAGTAATCAATATTTTGGGAGAGCATCTCAATCAATACGCAGGTCATCAGATACATTGGCAGGAGTGCAGTGAGTGTAGAAAGGAAAGCCTAATATATCTACTGCTAAATATTTTTTAATCCCATTTGTCGCTTGGTAAAAACAAAAAACTTTAGATTCAACACCCTTCATTACAAGTGTTCTTCACTGCTTGCGAATCGATCATGATCGAGGTCGTCCACTGTTTTTTTTGATTTGTTCGCACACTCTTCCATGTAACTCCCTCATGATATTTTTCAAGATGCCATCTTCACACCACTGCTTATAATCCCAGAATACAGTATAATTGGGTGGTATATCTCTGGGTAAGTCCCCCCAATTGCAACCATTTTTGAGTTGATAAAAGATCCCGTTCAGAATTTGCCGCTTTGTCCACACTGGTGGTCTGGTTTTCTTCTTTTGTGGTAACAACGTCTCGATAATTTCCCACTCTCGATCCGTCACATCGCTTGAATACCTAATTTTAGCCCTGACCTGCTTTCGTTCCATTACTTCTGGCTATCATATCTCGATCGCCCTAAAGATCTCAAATGGGTTCTATAGACATCAGCGTGAACAGCCTGTCTCGAAAGCTGGTGCCTGAGTATAATTGATTAAATAAATGTATAATATGTTACTGAATTATTTTACATAATAGCGTAAAAACCGATAGTGAAAGTGGAAGGTCTCCAAATGAGGATCTAAAGTTAGCCTAAAGTTCGACCACCTTTTCCCAAACCCTTCCTAAGATAGAAGTTAGGGGACGATCGACCTCAAAGCCGATCGGGGGCAAACGCCAAGCACCTGAAAATCCCCCACTAGCGAGCCGCAAGACAGGGAGAACATCAACATCATGGTAAACGCGCCAACAGGGGAAACCCGTCTGGGCCCGACCGAGCAGGTGCAAGCCTTAGACCGCGATTGCACAACCCTATCCCGTCACGTACTCCAGCAACTCCACAGCTTTTCAGCAGATGCTCAGGATCTCAGCGCTCTGATGAATCGCATCGGGCTGGCTGCTAAGCTGATCGCGCGGCGGCTCAGCAGAGCCGGGTTAATGGCAGATGCTTTAGGGTTTACAGGGGCTGTGAACGTGCAGGGAGAATCCGTCAAAAAGATGGATATCTATGCTAATGAAGTGTTTATCTCGGTATTCCAGCAAAGCGGACTTGTCTGCCGTTTGGCTTCCGAGGAAATGGAAAAACCCTATTACATTCCGGAAAATTGTCCGATCGGACGCTACAGTCTGCTCTACGACCCCATAGACGGTTCTTCCAATCTTGACATCAATCTTGATGTCGGCTCAATATTCAGCATCCGCAAGCAAGAGGGGGACGATGCAGACGGTTCAGCTTCCGACTTGCTGCAACACGGACACAAACAAATCGGCGCCGGCTACGTACTCTACGGCCCCAGTACCATACTGGTTTATTCGATCGGTCAAGGCGTTCATTCCTTTACCCTAGATCCCAGTTTGGGCGAGTTTATTCTAGCTAACGAAAACATTAAGGTTCCCTCACGCGGCCCGATTTACAGCGTTAATGAAGGCAACTTCTGGCAGTGGGAGGAATCTTTGAGGGACTACATTCGCTACGTGCACCGCAGCGAAGGTTATAGCGCCCGGTACGGCGGGGCTTTGGTGGGAGATTTCCACCGGATTTTATTTCAGGGAGGCGTGTTTTTGTACCCCGGAACGGTGAAACAACCCGAGGGCAAATTGCGCTTGCTCTACGAATCGGCTCCTTTGGCGTTTTTGATGGAGCAAGCCGGCGGGCGCGCCAGTACCGGCACTCAAGACATCTTAGACGTAGTGCCGACCAAATTGCACGAGCGATCGCCCTTGATTATCGGCAGTAAAGAAAATGTAGCGATGGTCGAGTCTTTTATTCAAGATCGATCGCGCAATTCTCGCACAGTCGAATCATAGACTTGCATTGCCTTCAATCGCCGGACGATCGTCCAAATATCTGCGTACATCTGTGTTTATCTGCCTTTAATCTGCGGTTGTCTCAATCAAATATCAAATAGTAGGAGCGAAAGTAATGACGAAAACAACAACGAATCACCTGTTAGAAATCAAAGATATTGGCCAAAGTATCTGGATGGATAATTTGACTCGCAATCTAATCGAGTCGGGCGAACTCAAGCAGATGATTGAAAGTCGGGGACTGCG
>JBDTEI010000080.1:0-7855 GCA_039922675.1 Microcoleus sp. | reverse complement strand
GCGCGCTGGTAGCCCTCTGCTTTATCGTTGTAGAGGGTGATAGCCCGATCGCCAATTTGCTGAATCAAATCTTCGTCAGTTTCGCCAGTAACGGTGCGAATCGTATTTTCAAAGCCAACTAAATTGTTCCACTCACCGGGAACCACAAAGTCAAGCGCTCGCAGGGCTTTGACAGTCATGTTGTCTTTAGGCAGTTGATCGACTAATTCAAAGACTGTTTTGCTCACAAAAAACTCCTTATAGTTGAACAGGAATCAAAGGTATTACTTTTGGCAGATGGCAAAAACTTCACAGTCTCATTCCGGCAGACTTACTTCTCAGAATGCCAGACTGGAGTCGCGCGCGGAGTTTGACCAGAGACATTACTATTTAACACTAGCAAGACCGGCCAGGTTAAATTTTGAAAGCCAAGCTTCGCGATCGCTAGCGGTAAAAGACGGATCGCGGGTTTGAACTTTCACCTGATAGCGATTAGCCACGAGAACAGCAGTGATATTAGCACCTTGGGTAACTGATGGATAGCCGCTAATTTGGTTGGTACTTTGCTTGAATTTGGCCCCAGCGGTGGGGTTGCCGGCAATGTCGTTAATTGAGAGCATTGCGACATTTTTACCGCCTTTGTTCAGCTTAGCTTCAGCAAAACCGGATTTTTCTTGAGCGAAAACGCGATCGAAGCCGCCGCTAGAAGACGGGAAGTATTTATTTAACTTGCTACCATCTACAGCCTTAGAAGGCAGGTTTTGATTTTGAGCACTTAATTTGTCAGCAGTTGCCTGCTTGGCTTTAGCAGGTTTTTGGGTACTTTCCTGCTGAGCTTTGTCCCAGCGGGAGGGGGCTTGCGTTTGACCGCAGGCCGTCACTAACAGCAGTACCGAGATCAGGAATGGAGCTAAAATTCTGCGTGCGCGGGGAAATTGCATCGATCTCTCCTCATTAGTAGGTTTCCATAACAATTGTGGCTTATGATTTGCCAATTTGTCTTCCCCGAGCTGGTGATTTGTGTTCTTTGTAAAAAAATCCTCTGCTTGCGGGCAGAGGATTTTTTTGCAATTGCGAGTTTTGAAGGAAGAAGAAAGATTGCTCCACAGATAAATTCTGGGGATGGGGGTAAAGAAACTAAGTTTTCTAATTGCCAGCCATCTCAAAACAATTTTCGGTGGTTTTCCCTAGATTTATCTAGAGGTTTCAAAGCAATTGTCCGTCAATCGTGTTAATTCAGCCTTCCAACTTGGGTCTTGCTTTGTGGGTAAAGCTCAGGCGTCGCTTTCGATGTGAATAAACAACAAACCCATTACCACAACTGGCATCAACCAGCAAACGACGGGAATCAAAATCCAAGGCAAGAAAGAGGCAGCGTAGGTACCTGTCATGTCAAATTCTCCAAACTAAAGTTAGCGTGTTCCAACAGGGATATCGACGAGTCGAGTCTAATTGTTGACTAAACCCCGGAAAATGGCATCAACGCCATTAAAGTTTTCGAGCAAGAAGTAGGCAGCAAAGACGCCGCTCATGCCGCCAATGAAGAAACCAGCGGTCAATTGGCTCCATCCTTCAGCAGTTCTGAGGGAATCGGGAGTCATGGGATTAGCACTGGGGTAGCTGATGTTGTCTTGCTGGAAAGAGACCAAACCGTAGGCAGACATACCTGCTGTGCCGAGTAGAACTATCACGAGGGCTGTAATTAGTCCGCCGAGATTAGCTGCTTCTGGATAATCCCGCAGGGGTCCGAAGACGATTTCGGGGCCGACGAGGAAATAACCATGTGCCAAACCGATTTCTAGGCCTCGAACTAGGGGCGAGAGTCCTTTGCGGTAGATTGGCAAGTTCCCGATAAATGCTTTTGTGAAATCAGAAGCACTGATGGGAGTTGCTAGATGACCCGTGAAGGGGTCGCCGTTAAAGGGTTTAATAAGTTCTGCATCTCTGGGATCGGCCATATTCTCTTTTTCCTCGCTGTGGGTAAAAATTGAGGCGTTCAAGTCATATTTTACGCAGGGACGTGTTTCCTATTTGCATAATTGGCAGCTAGCTTTAGAAAAGTTCACTATTCTTTAGTTTTCGGAAGAATTTTTCTTTTGTCTCTTATACCAGAAAGCGAGTCGATCGGGCGACACTCCCAGGAAATAAGCGATGATGACTATTTGATTGATGGTGGTGGTTTGGATCACTCCAAGCTGCTGCCAGCGGCGGGCGGATGTCAGCACAGGCTGGGGTACGATTTCGATGCGGCCTTGTTTTTTCAACCGGCGCACGAATTCAAAGTCTTCCATGAGGGGCAAGTCGGGAAAACCGCCGATTTTGTCAAAGGTAGCTGAATAGAGGAAAATAGCTTGGTCGCCGTAGGGAATTTGCAGAAAGTTCGATCGCCAGTTTACCCCTTTTTCTACCAGCCGCAGGCTCTGCTGGCGGGCGTCTATTTTGAGTTGAAAGGCCCCCGCTACAGCCAACGGTTTAGCTAGTGCGCGACGCGCGCCAGAGTCGTACTCGGGAGGTAAATGAGTATCTGCGTGGAGAAACAGCAGGATATCTCCAGTAGCCGAGGCGGCACCTGCATTCATTTGGGCGGCGCGGCCCGGGGCAGTGGAGACAACTCGGACGCCCAGAGATGTTGCTATATCTGCTGTACCGTCGCTGCTGCCGCCGTCGGCGACAATTATTTCGACATTTTTGGCTGTTTGGGCGGTGGAGATGACTGAGGCAATTGTAGGTGCTTCGTTTAAGACGGGAATGATAATGGAAATTTTGAGATTGAGATTTTCTGGCATACAGAATTAAGCAGCCCGTGGGAGAGAGCGGGTTTGGTACAAAGCGTATCTGTTATTTCAACACGTAGCGACAGTTTGATGGCTTACACATGGGGGGATAGAAATCCGGTTTCTACGAGTTTTGCGTTTAGTAACGAGAAATACAGGAAGAAACCGGGTTTCTGAGGTTGTGAGTGCGATCGCTGGCGTTTTGAGTCTGAAACCCTTAATTTTCCAGCTCGGCAAGGATTGCCATCGCAGAGTATAGCCCTGAGAACCTGATTCTACAGGAAATCAAAAACTTTCCGAAGCGTTATTATTTGCTAATAATTGGCTAAATCTTGGCTTTTTCTCGCGCTTGCGACTATGGTCGCAAGCGCTGTCTAACCGCTGCATTTGGTTAGACAAATACAATTACTATATTATGACCTTGTGGTTTCACAATCAAGTATTTTTTATGAATAAACAATGAGACTTACTCATGAATATTATCGCTTAAATATAGTTTAGTTATTTAACTAGATTAATATCTAAACTGAGCAAGTCCTCCGGTAGATCGATATCTGCAAGAGTGGGAAGATAAGCAATATTGAGGTCGAGGTTTTGGGCGATCGCCCGCGTAGCAGCAAATACTTCACTGGTTCCCCAGTTAATGCCAGCGAACAATTCCGGTATTGATCTGCGCAGCCCGATCAGATAATAACCTCCGTCTTTTGCCGGGCCCAAAACTAAATCGTGCTGGCTCAGTTTGTCAAAAGCTTCTGCCATGATTTCTGCTTTGAGAGCGGGACAATCCGTTCCTATAATTGCAGCTTTGTCAACCCCTGAATTAAAAGAGTTTTGAAACGCTGCGGTCATTTTTGCACCCAAATCGCCGTCTATTTGATTTTGATAAATAATATCAGTTCCCAACCAGTCTTGCATCAGTTTCTGGCTGCCGCCTGCCCAGTGAATTTCAACACATAATCGGCGGGTGTTTTGGAGAGAGAGGGCGCGGGCGATCGTCTTTTGGGTCATCAAGCGGTGCAGGTTGGCTGCGCCTGTTTTTCCCAGCACCGGAATTAGTCGAGTTTTGGCTTTGCCCGGTTCGGGATAGCGGGTGAAAACAATCAGTTTTTCGGAAGTCATACGATTTGAGGTTTGAGATTTGGGAATGACTTATTAGTCAAGGATTTGGAGCTGGTATGCCAACTCCAAATCTGCTGGCGCATTAGACTTGAATTGCCTAAGTTTTTTGTACAAGAGGCAACCGCAGATGAACGCAGATAATTTCCTGATGGGAGATTGC
This sequence comes from Microcoleus sp., assembly GCA_039922675.1. Taxonomy (GTDB): domain Bacteria; phylum Cyanobacteriota; class Cyanobacteriia; order Cyanobacteriales; family Microcoleaceae; genus Microcoleus. The sequence continues at coordinate 3,823 of JBDTEI010000080.1, read as the reverse complement.
AGTCTAGTAAGTCATTTCCTATTTTTTAATCGCTAATTGAAAATAGTATGACTTAAGTCGATCGCTGCACCACACCACAGGTTAACTGACAATGATTTATTGGTTGTTAGCTCATTTCTAGCATTCGCTGGATGGGTTGCAAGGCTGCTCGTTGGAGGTCTTGGGACATAGTAATTTCGGGAGTTTGATTTTTCATAGCTAGATACAATTTTTCCAAGGTATTTAATCTCATGTGCGGGCATTCATTGCAAGCACAAGTATTATTGTTCGGAGGAGCGGGAATAAAGCGTTTATGCGGAGCTTGTTTTTGCATTTGGTGAATAATTCCCGGTTCAGTTGCGACAATAAAAACTTGGCTGGAGCTGGCTTGAGAATATTTGAGCAAAGCGGTGGTAGATCCGATATAATTTGCGTGGCGAAGTACAGGAGGTTCGCATTCTGGATGGGCGATTATTTCGGCTTCGGGATTTTCGATTTTGAGCTGAACTATCTTTTTTTCTGAGAAGTTTTCGTGGACGATGCAAGCTCCTTGCCAGAGTTCCATGTGTCTGCCGCTTTGTTCCATGACGTAACGGCCGAGATTGCGATCGGGCCCAAAAATAATCGGCTGATTTTCGGGAATTTGGTTGACAATTTTGACGGCGTTGGAGCTGGTGCAAATTATGTCGCTCATTGCCTTAATTTCAGCGGTACAGTTAATGTAGGAAATAACTAAGTGTTTTGGTCGATCGGCTTTGAAAGCTGCAAAGGCTTCGGGAGGGCAACTGTCGGCGAGGGAACACCCAGCATTTAAGTCTGGTAGCAATACTAATTTGTCGGGATTGAGGATTTTTGCGGTTTCTGCCATGAAATGAACTCCGGCAAAAACTATGACATCAGCGTTGGTGTTGGCGGCTTTGCGGGCAAGTTCTAGGGAGTCGCCAATGAAGTCTGCGATGTCTTGAATGTCGGAGTCTTGGTAGTAGTGGGCGAGAATGACGGCGTTTAACTCTTGTTTGAGGGCGTTAATTGCTGCAAACAAGTCGTCGGGCAGTCTGGTTTGGGTAAAATTCGGAGCAGGTGCGGTGGTAAACACAGTTAGAATATTCCGGGGAAGGTGGCGAAGACAGCTAAAGTGTATTTTGAATTATAGTTGAATTCACCAAAAACGGCTGGCAGTTTAGTTGAACCAATCTAAAATCTCAAATCTGAAATCTCAAATCTAAAATTGCCTGGGGGAGAGTGCAAAAATTGGTCGCTGTTTCTTATGCTGATAAGAAGGGGCTAGGGATCGATCGCGCATGACAAATCAAATGAATCAGACTAAATCTATCAAAATTGCGGTGGTGGGGGACGTTCACGATCAGTGGGAACCGGAAGACGGCGAGGCGCTGAAGCATCTGGACGTTGATTTGGCGCTGTTTGTGGGGGATTTTGGGAATGAGTCGGTGGAGGTGGTGCGGGCGATCGCATCTTTGGACATTCCCAAAGCTGCGGTGTTTGGGAACCACGATGCTTGGTACACGGCCACCGAGTGGGGCCGCAGTCAGTGTCCTTACGATCGCGCTCAAGAAAATCGGGTGCAACAGCAGTTAGATTTAATGGGAGAAGCCCACGTCGGTTATGGGAAGCGGGATTTTCCAGAATTGGGCATAACTGTGGTGGGAAGCCGCCCGTTTACTTGGGGGGGCTCGGAGTGGAAGTACAACGATTTTTACTCGGAGTGGTTTGGGGTAGAAAGTTTTGAGGAGTCAGCTAGACGCATTGCAGGGGCTGCTGCCGAGGCGGACTGCGAAAATGTGATTTTTTTGGGTCACACGGGCCCGACGGGGCTGGGAGAGGCTCCTGAAGACCCTTGCGGGCGAGATTGGAAGCCGTTAGGGGGGGATTGGGGCGACCCGGATTTTGCGCAGGCGATCGATCGAACTCGTAATTCTGGGAAGCACATACCTCTGGTAACTTTTGGTCATATGCACCACCAACTGCGACACATCAAAAAGGAGTTGCGGAAGTCACTGGTGAGTGCGGAGGGTACGGTGTATTTGAATGCAGCCCGAGTACCGCGAATTGTGGAGACAGAGTGCTCGAAACAGCGGAATTTCTCGATCGTGCTGCTAGAAAATGGAACAGTGTCAGAAGTGTCTCTCGTGTGGGTAGGGAAAGATTTCGCATTGGAAAGACAACAAATTCTTTACCGGCAGACGGAATCTGCAACGGCTTGTACTTAGCGGCAATTGCTGGTATGATAAAATTTGTCCGCCTGGAGAGGTGGCAGAGTGGTCGAATGCGCTCGACTTGAAATCGAGTGTGGCAGTGATGTCACCGTGGGTTCAAATCCCACCCTCTCCGTTTTAAATCAATATGTAGCAAGGGTTTCAAGGTTTTGCATTTACTGGCGATTGTGACAAGTCAGTGGATTATCCCTAACCGTTTTCTAGAATTTGTCGAGAATTTGTCGAGAATCGCTCTTTTTTGACAAAATTACAATTTTAATCGTCAAAGATATCTAACTGTTGGCTCTCCGACTCTATTTTGCCATCTTTCTTAACACCTTTCCGCAGCCCGATCGCAATTTTGCTATGTTTCTCAATCTGCTTCATCACCTGTCTCGCCCTCTCAATCACGGACGGCGGTAAACCAGCCAACCTCCCCGCTTCAATTCCATAGGACTTGTCAGCACCTCCCGGGTGAACTTCGTGCAAAAATACAATTTGATCCGGCAATTCCTTTACAGTCACCTGATAATTTGCCACATTATCCAAAATAGAAGCTAACTCGTTCAACTCATGATAGTGAGTAGCAAAAATTGTCCGCGCCCGAATCTCGCTGGCTAAATATTCGGCCACAGACCAAGCAATTGAAAGCCCGTCAAACGTCGCCGTTCCCCTGCCAATTTCATCTAACAAAACCAATGATTTCGGCGTGGCGTGATTGAGAATATTCGCAGTTTCATTCATTTCCACCATAAACGTAGATTGACCTGTTGCCAAATCATCCACGGCGCCGACGCGGGTAAAAATGCGATCGCAAATTCCCAAAGTCGCAGCCTTCGCTGGCACAAAACTGCCCATCTGCGCCATTAACTGAATCAAACCAACCTGCCGCAAATAACAACTTTTCCCGCTAGCATTCGGCCCGGTTAAAATTATTAAATCGGGGCGATTTAGCGAAGCTTCCCGACCCAAAAAAGCCGAATTTGGGACAAAAAATCCCGGCGGTAAAGACTTTGCTACCACCGGATGACAACCTTCAATAATTTTAATTTCCCGACTTTGGGCCATGGTCGGGCGACAGTAATCTTGATAAACCGCTACTTCCGCCAAACCGCACAAAACATCCGCCGCCGCCACTGCGCGGGAAACATTGCGAATAATTTCCGCGTGTTCTCCTACCTCCGATCGCACTTTTGCAAAAATATCGTATTCCAACTGATTTAAATCTTCCCGCGCCGTCAGAATTCGCACTTCCCTTTCTTTTAATTCTTCTGTACTGTAGCGTTCTTCATTGGTGAGAGTTTGCTTGCGGGTGTAGTCGTTCGGTACTTGGTCAACTTTCGATTTTGTAATACTGATGTAATAGCCAAAAGCTTTATTGTAGCCTACTTTTAAATTAGTAATTCCGGTGCGTTTCCGTTCGTTAGCCTCTAAATTGGCAATCCATTCTTGGTCTCCTGATGCAGTGTGGCGCATCTCATCAAGCATCGCATGGATTCCCGAGCGAATCAAACCTCCTTCTTTTAAATGAATCGGCGGTTCGTCAACTAAATGAGCGTGAATTGTAGTTGCTAATTCTTCGAGAATTGGCGGGACATTTTGCAGCGCTTTCAAATAGGGCGAGATTCCTT
>JBDTEI010000079.1:0-11917 GCA_039922675.1 Microcoleus sp. | reverse complement strand
GAAAAAACTGGTATTAGTGCTTGGGATTACAAACCTTGGTGGTGTCAGCCTTGGTCGATTCTTTTGACAGGAACAAGTTTGATTTCTGGCAGTTGGTTTTTGTTAAAAACTGTTTGGATCACTGTTTTAGTCGCGATTCCTTTATTAGCTTGGATGGGGTTTTTCTTGTTAGTTTGGCCGAAGTTAATGGTGTCTAGCGGTGCTTTAGATTCTCATTCAGATTAGGTTTTGAATGTTGCGTAGTTTGTAGGTGCGCACTGCGCACCGGTTGAATTTGTAGCTAACAAACCGTAGTTTAGACAAGATTGCAAAAGTTCCAAACTATCTTGAAATTATCTGCGTTTATCTGCGTTATCTGCCTTACATCTGCGGTTGAGCTATCAATCAAAGATTTATACAATAAGTCGTAAGGTGCGCAGTGCGCACCCTACAATAACCCTACATTTGCGGGTAATAGTCTTGAATTGCTTTTACTTCCATCGGGTTGGATTTGAGCGATCGAATTCCTGCTGCTGTCGCCTTGGCACCGGCTATTGTGGTAATAATCGGGATTTTGTAAGTCAAAGCTGTGCGGCGGATAAAGATGCCGTCGGCGCGGGATTCTTCGCCCGAAGGTGTCGTGATAATTAGTTGAATTTTCTCATTCTTGATTGAATCCAACAAATTTGGCCGGCCTTCATGCAGCTTCAATACCAAATCTACATCTAAACCTTGCTCTATCAAAACTTTGCGAGTTCCGTGGGTTGCTACTATTTGGAAACCCAATTCTAAGAATTCCTTGACAACAGGTACAACTGCTAGTTTATCGCGATCGCGCATCGAAACCAGCACAGTTCCCAACAGCGGCATCACTTGACCAGTGCCAAGCTGAGCTTTAGCGAAGGCTTTGCCAAAATCCGTGTCAATCCCCATTACTTCGCCAGTCGATCGCATTTCTGGCCCTAGCAATGTATCAGTTCCTGGGAACTTAGCAAATGGTAGCACGGCCTCTTTCACGGAAACGTGAATTGGTACAATCTCTTTAGTAAAGCCTAAAGCTTCCAAAGTTTGACCCGACATGACTCGCGACGCTATTTTTGCTAGCGGAACTCCGATCGCCTTGGACACAAAAGGTACTGTCCGAGAGGCCCGCGGGTTAGCTTCCAAAATGAAAACTTGCTCCCCTTGTACAGCAAATTGAATGTTCATCAACCCGATCACTTTCAGGGCTTTTGCTAGTTCCACTGTCTGGCGGCGGATTGTTTCCACCGCTTTCTCAGGAAGGGTTTGGTAAGGGATAGAACAAGCCGAGTCGCCGGAGTGAATACCCGCTTCTTCGATGTGTTCCATAATACCGCCGATCGTGACATTACCAGTAGCATCGGCGATCGCATCTACATCAACCTCGATCGCATTTTCCAAGAACTTGTCAATTAAAATCGGATGATCCGGTTCTACCAGCACCGCATAGGTCATGTAACGTTCCAATTCTGTATCGGAATAAACAATTTCCATACCTCGCCCGCCCAACACGTAACTAGGCCGCACCACCACCGGATAACCGATGCGCCCAGCTACTATCAAAGCATCCTCAAAACTCCTGGCCAAACCGTTAGCAGCTTGCTGAATATCCAATTCCCGCAGAATCTTTTCAAAGCGCTCCCTGTCTTCAGCAGCATCAATGGAATCCGGCGAAGTTCCCCAGATTTTCGTTTGTACATCGGGGTGATTATCTAGAGCTTTTTGTAAAGGAATCGCCAATTTTAGTGGCGTTTGTCCGCCAAATTGAATGATTACTCCTTCAGGATTTTCCGCCTCGATGATATTGAGAACATCTTCTTTTGTTAGCGGTTCAAAATACAGGCGATCGCTCGTATCATAATCTGTCGAAACCGTCTCCGGGTTCGAGTTGACCATAATTGTTTCAAACCCATCTTCCCCGAGGGAATAGGCAGCGTGACAGCAACAGTAATCAAACTCAATCCCCTGTCCGATCCGGTTCGGGCCGCCGCCTAAAATCATCACTTTGCGCTTAGTAGAAGGCAAAACTTCCGACTCCGGCGCCAGACTGTGACCTACAGGCGAAATCTTCTTTTCTTCATCGCCCAGATCCCAAATTGCCGCTCCCGCTTCGTAGGTGGAATAATAATACGGTGTAAACGCTTCAAATTCAGCGGCACAGGTATCAACTGTTTTGTAAATCGGCACTACGCCCAATTCTTTGCGGTAGGCGCGGACTTCATCTTCTGATGTTTTGGTAGCGTAAGCAATTTGGCGATCGCTAAATCCCAACTGCTTTACTTCAAACATTGTCTCTTTTGTCAACTGGTTGAGTGCAGTCCGTTTCAAGAACTTCTCGGCGTCCAGCAATTCCTGCATTTTATCCAAAAACCAGGGGTCAATTGCTGTGAGCTCGAAGATGTCTTCCACAGACATTCCCATCATCATCGCGTGGCGGACTGTAAAAATGCGATCGGGATTTGGCGTGCGCAATCCGGCGCGAATTTGTTCCAAACTCGGCAACTTTTCTGGTTTGTCGCATCCGAAACCTGCGCGGCCAGTTTCCAATCCCCGCAGCGCTTTTTGGAAAGATTCGTTGAAGCTGCGCCCGATCGCCATTACCTCTCCGACTGACTTCATTTGCGTCGTCAGAGTCGGTTCGGAACCGGGAAACTTTTCAAAAGCAAATCGAGGAATCTTCGTCACCACGTAGTCAATTGTCGGTTCAAAAGACGCGGGGGTTTTCTTGGTAATATCGTTGGAAATTTCGTCGAGAGTGTAACCTACCGCTAATTTTGCCGCCATTTTGGCGATCGGGAAACCGGTTGCTTTCGAGGCCAAGGCGGAGGAACGAGAAACCCGGGGATTCATTTCAATGACAATGAAATCTCCGTTAACTGGATTCACCGCAAATTGAATGTTAGAACCGCCAGTTTCTACTCCGATTTCGCGGATAATTTTCACCGAAGCATCCCGCAGGCGCTGATATTCTTTGTCTGTGAGGGTTTGGGCTGGCGCGACGGTGATCGAATCGCCGGTGTGGACGCCCATCGGGTCGAGATTCTCGATCGAACAAATAATCACTACATTATCTGCCAAATCCCGCATCACTTCCAGTTCGTACTCTTTCCAACCAATCAAAGATTGTTCGATCAAAATTTGCGATACGGGACTCGCATCAACGCCACCTTGGGCCATTTCTTCAAACTCTTCTTGATTGTAAGAAATGCCGCCTCCCGTGCCGCCCATTGTAAAAGCCGGACGAATAATTAACGGATAACTGCCGATTTGGTGGCCGATTGCTTTGGCTTCGTCAAGATTGTTAGCAATTCCCGAAGGGCAAACTGCGACGCCAATTCGCGCCATCGCTTCCTTAAATAATAGTCGGTCTTCTGCCATTTCAATTGCTGGCAATTTAGCACCAATCAACTCGACGTTGTACTTTTCTAAAACGCCATTTTTAGCGAGTGCAACTGCTAAATTGAGCGCCGTTTGACCGCCCATTGTCGGCAAAATTGCTTGAGGTCTTTCTTTGGCGATGATTTGTTCGAGGATGGCCGGGGTTAGAGGTTCGATGTAAATGCGATCGGCTGTTTCCGGATCGGTCATAATCGTTGCAGGGTTGGAATTCACCAGCACTACTTCATAACCTTCTTCTCGCAAAGCTTTGCAAGCTTGTGTCCCCGAATAGTCAAATTCGCACGCTTGGCCGATCACAATTGGGCCGGAACCAATCAGAAGAATCTTTTTTAAGTCTTGACGACGGGGCATAGGTTCGTAATTGGTAATTGGACAGGATTAAGGATAAATTTGACATTTTCCACCATTCTCAGAAACAGCCATTCTGAGCTGTTCCACCAAAAGCTTACTCAAAACAGTGCAAGTTTTGTTGTTAATTTGAAATTGTGCACTATTATCAGCATTTTGGAAGCGGAACCTCGCGACTCCGGCTGGCAGACCCCCCCAGCTAAGCAGAAATATTGAGGGAAAAGGGTTTAGTCGATCGCTAAATCCAGACTATTTTAAGTGTTGCGGTCAAATCGTGCTGTAAAATACATAATCCATGTCTTCCGTCCGATCGATCGTGCGAGTTGCGGCAGCAGGGTTAGTCAGAAACCGGGTTTCGGTGTGCATTGCGTCCGGGAATATTAGATTTTTCTGAGATTTTAATCGGCACAGCTTACAAATTTCACCGATGCTAGTAGGGTGTGCACTGCGCACCGCTATCACTTTCCGGGTACGCAGTCAACCGGTGTGCATTGCGCACCTACAAATTTCCCATCTCTCTAGCCTCGCCCGCGACTTGTCCGAATAGCGCAGCCGAAGCAAGGAAGCCGTAGCCAGCCCTCTCCTGTCCCTCCATCGAATCTGCTTAGATGAGGGAATGCGCCGAGGATCGGGTAAAATATGAAATCGTTCCAAAACCTTAAAATCTAAAATCTAAAATACACCTATGGCTAAAACTCCCAGCGAATATTCCGTGCACCTGCTGATTGACGGCGGCCACCGCGAAGAAATCCGTTTTGCAACCCTGCAAGAATTTCAACAGTGGTATAAAACCCTGGTTCCCAAACAAGATTCGTCAGAATTTGTCAATGTCCCGATCAAAAATATTCAAGGCGAATACATGGTAATTCGGCCTACCGCTATTCTCGGAATTCGCGTTGAACCGATATTTAGTTCTAGCATCGATCGCTATGATGAATGATCGATCGGGAAAGTTATCAATTGAGTAGGAAAGATTGGAAATTGAGTAAGATTTTTCGTTATCAGCTATTGGCGATCGCCTGTTTTATTTTGGCGATCGCATTTTCAGTACCCGCGATTGCTATTCCGGCGCTACAACCTATTAGTGTAAGTCAATTACAACCGAGTGAGTTGGAGTCGATCGCCTTTGATGCTCAAATCTGGGGCGAAAATGGCAAGCCTGGGGATCAGCAATTGTTGTTAAGGTCGATCGACCACAGCCTCGGTTATCTTAACTCCCAAGCCGCTGCAAGTGCTTACAGCCGCTACCCAGTGGCAGGTATTACGCGCGATCGAGTTAGGCGATCGCTCGCTCGATTCCGCGAATTAGTTGTGAGTTCAACAACTGCATCACAACTCCAGGAATCAGTCAAGCGGGAATTTGTGTTTTATAGGTCGATCGGCAAAGACAACAAAGGCACAGTTGCATTTACCGGTTATTTCGAGCCGACTTACCAGGCATCTCGCACGCCTAATTCCGAATACCGTTACCCCTTGTACAGAGTGCCGCCAAACCTGGCTTCTTGGTCGAAACCTCACCCAACCAGATTGGAATTGGAAGGTGCGGATGGTTTGCAGGGAAGCAAAGGATTGTTGCGGGGATTAGAATTAGTCTGGTTGCGCGATCGCTTCCAAGCATTTCTTGTACAGGTTCAAGGTTCCGCGAAGTTGCAGTTAGCAGACGGCGGCGTAATGACAGTAGGTTTTGCGGGCAAAACCAGTCACAATTATACAGGTGTCGGGCGAGAATTAGTTAAGGACGGCAAGTTTACTTTAGACCAGCTAACATTGCCGAAACTAAAGGAATATTTTACCAATTTTCCGGCAGAAATGGACAAGTATTTGCCGAAGAATCAAAGCTTTGTGTTCTTCCGAGATACTAACGGCGCACCTGCTACTGGCAGCATTGGAGTGCCCGTAACTGCCGAAAGGTCGATCGCCACCGATAAAGCTTTAATGCCACCGGGCGCGCTAGCATTAATTAGCACGAAACTGCCCTATCCCAATGAGGCGGGGAAACTCGAACAAAATGCCGTGAATCGGTTTGTTTTGGATCAGGATACGGGCGGCGCAATCAAAGGCGCGGGCAGAGTTGACGTATTTATGGGGACGGGAAACTCGGCGGGCGATCGGGCGGGTCATATCAACTCTACTGGAGAACTGTATTATCCGCTATTAAAGTAAATAAAACAATCTCCATTCATCTCCATCCATCTGCGTTCATCAGCGTATATCTGCCTACATCTGCGGTTAAAAAATTCCCAAATCAAATGCTCAACAAAATTTGGCAATTCCTCAAACAACTAATCCAGCGCCTATTGGGAAACACACCCGCACCTGCGCCACCACCTGCGCCCCGCCCCACCCTACCAGACGCGGAATATGAGTCGAAATTCATGGAAATCCTGGAAGGGGTGAATGCCGGCTGGAGTCGAGGGGATGTAGCGGGATTCTTAATCGCAAAACGGCTGAGAGATGGTGAATTGGCGGCTTGGTTGCGACAGTTTGGGACGGGATTGTTTGAGGGCGAACATGATGACACCGATGCTGCGGATGCGGTGGCTTCGCTTCAGGAATTGGCGCGCCGGCTGGAATTGTTGGGGAGAATTCGCAGCGGGGAATTGTCGGAGGTGGCGGGGAATATTGGGCGGGAGATTTTGACGCGATTTCCGCTGCCGGTGGTTGAGGATGATGATGGTGAATATGGGAATGTGATTGAGGCGGTGTTTGTTGGGGATGGTTTGGGTGTTTCTGGGGATGCGAATCGTGGAGGTGGAGAGGGTGCGGGGGATGAATCGGAAAAAGTATGAGGGGTTTGGCGAAAGTTGGTTAGAAATCCTGTACAAAAGCATGGCTGAGTGAAAGTAATAATAACTTGCGGATATTGGTTAAACGCTTCTACAGATTGCCGCTAGGTGGACTCCATAGCCTTTGCATTTTTTATTCGTTTTCATCAGATTCTTCTTCATCCCAAGTGGGCGTATAATTTGAGTCAGGAGGCTGGGTTTCTCCGCATTCTATAGCTAGCGTTTTGCGATATTGTTCTGCCTCGGCAACCTTAATAAATTGAATTGCATCTTTTTTTACAGTTTTAGTTTCTGCTGCAATCTTTTCAACGGCAGAGGCGATTTCATCCAATGATACCTTAAAAAATTCCTTGCGTTCGTTAACTTTGTTGACGCTTTTATCGCGAAAATATTTATGTAACAGATTCTCGATTTCTGGCACATTTTCACAAGAAATCATTGCATGAATATCAAAAGGAAATGGCACTGACGCTCCACTTAGTTCTTTAATCCGCTCCTCTGGTTCAAATCTGCGTGTCATCCCTATCTTATAAACATTTTCGCCAAAAGAACCAATATTTGAAATGACGTATATATGACCAGATTTTGTCATCTGAGCGCGAGATATAGCCCTTTGATTACCAAGAGACTCTTCAAGTTGTTGACTGAGTTGTTGGATTTTAGCCTCTAGTTGTTCTTTTTGTTTGCCAGCAGCTTGTTCCATTTCGCGACGAGCTTGTTCTAAAGCTTTTTCGCGGCTTTTTACTTCTTGTTCCGCCTCTTTCTTCGCTTTTTCTATTTCACGAAGTTCTCTCTCTTCCGCGCGCATTTGCTCTCGAATTCTTCGCTGTTCTTCTGCCTCTGCTTGTTTCTTCTCGTGAAATTCATGGGTCAGAAAGAGTTCTTCTAGTTTGAGGTCGCGATAGGTAGGCATGATTGTACAGCGATTACTTTCTGATAATTTGTTAATGGTTTGACAAGCTTTGTTGATCCTGGTTTCTAATTTTTGGACATTATTATATTTAACCTGAAGAATTGCAGCATCGCACTCACCGTTAAAGGCTCTCAGTATAAGTGTGAGAAAGTCATCGGTCAGTTTTTTACCTTTTGTTTTACTGCCATCAACTTCCCACGGTACATGACAGATCGCAGCCGTCTTATTTTTCAGCATTTTACTTTGTTGGCTTCTGATTTTCTCAAGTCTGACCTTATATTCTTCAGAACTACCAAAATTATACTTAGATTGATAAAATCCAAAAGATTGAACTAATTCTGCTTCTTGAACTTCATTGAGTTTTTGCTGGATTTTTGGGATCTGAGCATTTAGTTTCTGTTGCTCGCTGACAATCTGGTCTAGTTCGGTTTGTTTGAGATTTATATTTGAATCTAATTGCTTTTCAAACTCTTCTTTGGACAAGATTGTGTCATACTTACGTAAACTTTTTTTAACTTTTGAGAGTTTGAGTTGCGTGTATGTTAGTAGAGCAGCTAAAACTATTGATGCTACGGCGAGGAGTGTTGACAACATCATGATTCTGTATCCCTGTTGAATACGCTTTAATATAACTGAAAGTTTATGAATTGGGCAAGTTGCTATAGATTTAGCCCGATCGCCTTCAGTACGATCGCTAACTACCCACTCTACTTGATGCGCTTGGGTGCGATCGGCAATAAACCTCTTGCAAAAATCCGAAAATACCCTGAAACCATCTGCGTCAATCGGTGTTGCATCTGCCCGATATCTGCGGTTGCTCTATGACTCGAAGATTTTTGCAAGAGATCTAATATCCAGGCGATCGGCTAACATACGAATTACGACTTCTCGCATCACTGTGCGGAAAGGGTTACACCGAAATAATTCCTGCAATCTGTAAGGTGTACGCAGTGTACCCTACAAGATGTTGATACTATGAGGATTAATCCCCCATTCTTGCATCCACAAACTCAAATCGTAATGAAACAAGTAATCGGCATCGACTTAGGCGGCACCGCAATCAAACTCGGCAGATTTAGCGCAGACGGCGTTTGTCACCAATCCTTAACTGTCCCAACGCCTCAACCCGCTACACCAGAAGCCGTGTTAGCCGCCATCACCGATGCTATTTTACAACTTCAAACTCCCCAGGGCGATCGAATAAGTGCGATCGGCATTGGCACACCAGGCCCAGCAGACGCCGCCGGCAGAATAGCCAGAGTCGCAATTAACCTCAAAAACTGGCACAACGTCCCCCTAGCTGACTGGTTGGAAGCCAAAACCGGAATACCGACAATATTAGCAAATGACGCCAACTGTGCCGGATTAGGAGAAGCTTGGTTAGGTGCAGGAAAAAACTTTAAAAACCTAATTTTATTAACATTAGGTACAGGAGTTGGTGGTGCAGTTATCCTAGACGGAAAACTATTTTCAGGTCATCAAGGCGCCGCCGGAGAACTCGGATTAATTGCCATAAATCCCGATGGGCCGGAATGCAACAGCGGCAATCGCGGCTCCTTAGAACAGTATGTTTCCGTGCAAGCAATTCGCCGCGAAACTGGTTTAGAACCACTAGAATTGGCAAATCTAGCAAAATCGGGAGATACCAAAGCTTTAGAATACTGGCAAAATTACGGCCACTATCTCGGTATCGGCTTAGCAAGTTTAATTTATATTTTAACACCAGAAGCTATTATTATCGGTGGCGGAATTAGTGCCGGTGCAGAGTTTTTCTTGCCAGCAGTTAGAGCAGAAATTGAGCGGCGCGTCCTGCCGAGTTCTCGCGAAGATTTGCAGTTATTGGTTGCTGAATTAGGCAATCAAGCAGGCATGGTAGGCGCAGCAAAATTAGCTTGGCAAGTCGCTCAAATCACTAAGGACTAATGACTAATGACCAATGACCAATGACTAATGAATTTTTCATGGCAGAGAGTGTCCAGTCATATTTTTAATGTATTCCTGAATTTTCTGATAATCTTCAGAGTTGCCTTCACGCATGAGAATAATATTAGTGGCGCTGTCAGGCAGGCAAAAGCTGATTAACCGACCGTTCTGTTCGCAAGCAAAAGAGCTAATTCGACTCAGATCGATCGCAAATTCCTTGCGATCGTAATTAATCTTAATCCACGAACCTTTAAAATTGCGATCGATCGTTTTTTTGATGTATTCGAGAATTTGCTTGTAAGCCTCATAATTGCCTTGGGGATTGAGGATAATCGGCTGACAGCTATTAGGCAGCCAAAATGTGATACGCTTGTTATCCGGTTCGCTAGAAAAAGCACTAATACTGTCAAGATCAATTATGTATGTATTTTTCTCATAAGTAATTTTACTCCAGTAAGCCACAACACAAAACCTCCTCAAACCTTCGTTTTCTGGTATTTTAGGATAGTTTGACAACTCATACCATTTTGATTTTTGATTTTCGATTAAAGAATTGGGAATGACAGATGACTATCCGGGTGGGGAGCTTGTCTACACTCGCATTCTTTTTTTGAGACTGGTATCAGCCTTGAAATCCCAGCTAAAAAGTTAAGTAAAAAAATATCAGTAATTTTTACCTTCTGCCTTCTGCCTTCTGCCTTTGGGTACTAGCCCCCCAACCCCTGTAAGCTAGGGCCGGGAGGTGAGGTTTTTCAGTAGTTGAGAATGCTCCCCGATATCATGTCTGGTAAGTGCGACCCGAATCAAATCCGATTGTTGGGTTGGGCGGGTTCTGTACAGAGATTGTCTACCGGATTTGAATATTGTGCGATATCACCCGCCCTACAGACATCCAATATATCAAAACTAATCAATCGGAGATGTTATGAGATCAGCTTCCTGCCAGTTTCCCCGTCACCAAGTCGCGAGCCTCAGCTTCTAAAACATCCTGCTTTCCCTGGGTGCTGGCCGCCTGGATAAACCCCTTAAACAAGGGGTGGGGGACGCTAGGTCTAGATTGGAATTCGGGGTGAAATTGACTGGCTATGAAAAAGGGATGGTTGGGCAATTCGATCATTTCTACTAATCGGCCGTCGGGAGATGTCCCGGAGACTGCATAACCTGATTCTAAGAAAAGATTGCGGTAGGCGTTGTTGAACTCGTATCGGTGGCGGTGCCGCTCGTAAATCACTTCTTTTTGATAAAGTTGGAAAGCGAGGGTGTCTGGGTTGACGCGGCACGGATACAAACCTAGTCGCATGGTACCGCCCAAATCGACTACATCTTGCTGTTCTGGCAATAAATTAATTACCGGATTTGCTGTATCCGGGTTAAATTCAGCGCTGTTGGCATCCTGTAGTTGGGCGGTGTTGCGCGCCCATTCAATCACAGCACACTGCATCCCCAAACACAATCCCAAAAAAGGTATTTTGTGCTGTTTAGCATATTCGATCGCCGCTATTTTGCCATCAACTCCCCGAATTCCAAAACCTCCCGGCACAACAATGCCGTTCATATCTTTGAGATAGTTATCGAGGTTTCCCGATTCTAAATCTTCTGAGTTAATCCAGTGCAAATTTAGGTCGCAGCCGATCGAGATTGCCGCGTGCCGCAAAGCTTCCACCACCGAAAGATAAGCATCGTTCAACCGCACGTATTTGCCAACCAAAGCAATATCAATCTTGTGGCTGGGACTGTAAAGCCGCTTAACTAAGGTTTCCCATTGAGTCAAATCGGGTTGTCGCTGTTCGAGTTGCAGCAAATTGATGGTTTGTTCCGCCAAGCCTTCCTGTTCCATCATCAACGGCACTTCGTAGATACTTTTGGCATCTTGAGCGGTGATGACGCATTCTTCGGGCACGTTGCAGAATTCTGACAATTTTTGTTTGAGGCCCAAAGGTAAAGGCCGATCGCACCGACAGACTAAAATATCTGGTTGAATGCCGATCGACCGCAACTCCTTAACCGAGTGCTGAGTCGGTTTAGTTTTCATCTCCCCAGCCGAAGGAATCCAAGGTATCAGCGTGACGTGCAAATACACAACATTTTGCCGCCCGACAGCCTTGCGAAACTGGCGAATTGCCTCCATAAACGGCAAAGATTCAATATCTCCCACCGTTCCGCCGATTTCCGTAATCACCACATCGGGATTAGTATTTTTGGCTACACGGAAAATTCGCTCTTTAATCTCGTTAGTGATGTGGGGAATCACCTGCACCGTGCTCCCCTGATACTCGCCGCGGCGTTCCTTATTAATCACGGCTTGATAAATGGAACCCGTGGTAACGCTGTTGAGCCGAGACATGGAAGTATCGGTAAAACGCTCGTAATGCCCCAAATCGAGGTCAGTTTCCGCACCGTCTTCCGTGACGAAGACTTCTCCGTGCTGAAACGGGCTGAGAGTGCCGGGGTCAACGTTAATATAGGGGTCTAGCTTCAAAATCGAGACAGAATAGTCTCGGGACTTCAATAGGCGACCGAGGGAAGCAGCGACAATTCCCTTGCCGAT
>JBDTEI010000078.1:0-16970 GCA_039922675.1 Microcoleus sp. | reverse complement strand
AGCAATATCGCGCGATGCTTTGGTTAAAGTTTTCATGTTTTTTACCCCTGCCCTAGACTTCCGCCATACTATATACTAAGCCTTTAATCACATTTCGACACAGTTTCTACAACAAAACTTCGCATTAGATCTACAACTTCGGGCAGAATCTCGTGTCCCATGTTAAATTCTCGATACTGCACCTGAGATCCCCAAGCAGTCAAACTTTCGCGCGATCGCACCGCAGCACTAACGGGCACAATAGTATCTTGAGTACCGTGCACGATTAAAACCGGCGGCAAAGCACTCCCCGCAACGGGCGAAATCGACGAATGCAAATAACCGCTCAGACAAATTAAACCCGCTACCGGCAAAGTCAATCCCACATCCAGAGTCATCGCTCCGCCTTGAGAAAAGCCCCCTAAAATCGTCCGAGACAAAGGCACGCCCGTGCTGCTTTCCAAAGACAGCAACAATTCCCTCAGCAATTGCCGACTTTCTATCAATCCCTGAGCATCTTTGTTTGCCAAGTCATACCACGCTTTTCCGCCCGTTACCTGGGGATGGGGAAACGGGGCGTCGGGAAACACAAACTGATAATCCGGCAAATTGAAAGCCGGTGCTAAAGAAGTCAAATCCCGAGCATTAGCACCCCATCCGTGCAAAGCGACAATTAAAGCGACAGGTTTGCGATCGGTGGTTGGCGGAATGCTAATAAATTTTAAAGACATCGTAGTGAGTAATTGGTAATCTGGCATTAATACAATTATAAATTAATACGGTTCATATCTGGCTGCTCCCCCTAAATCCCCCTTAAAAAGGGAGGGAAAAGAATCTTCTCAAAGTCACCCTTCTTAAGGGAGATTTAGGGGGATCTCCGGGCAATAAACACTGTTAACCAAAGCGTATTGGCCTATAAGCAATCTAGTTTTTCGGTTCCTAATCCTAAAAAATGCTTTTGACAAAATCGGAATGCTCCCGATTGATCCGACTAATTCCCATTGACACCTACCGCCGGTTAAACCTTAGAAACAGATTGCTCGGACTGTTGCCGAACGGGCACCTCAATCCAGAATTCAGTTCCCTCTCCCGGAGCCGATATGCACCTGAACGAACCTTGATGTTTTTCCACTATTTGATAGCAGATCGACAATCCTAATCCGGTACCTTTGCCTACAGGCTTGGTAGTAAAAAACGGCTCAAACAAATGTTTTTTTACATTCTCCGTCATGCCCGCTCCGTTGTCAGCGATTCGTACAGATACACAATTAGAACTTAAAAGTTCAGTACAAATCCGAATAGTAGGTAAAAATACTGAATCCGAGGGACTTTTCCAGATCGGCATTTTTTTATTGGGTGGATCAGATAAAATATCAATGGCATTACTCAAAACATTCATAAATACCTGATTTAATTGTCCCGCCCAGCACTCTACTAAAGGCAAATTTCCGTATTCTTTGATGACTAGAATCCCCAGAAAATTAGCTTTGGGTTTCAGCCGACTCTCCAAAATCATCAAGGTGCTGTCAATGCCTTGGTGAATGTCAACCGACTTCATTTCAGCTTCATCCAAACGCGAAAAATTTCGCAGAGAAAGCACGATTTGGCGGATGCGTTCAGATCCCACATTCATAGATTTCAGGATTTTAGGCAAGTCTTCACTGAGAAACTCCAAATCGATCTCTTGTAATTTTTTTTGCACTTTTGGGGTTGGATTCGGATATTGCTGCTGGTATATTTCCACA
This sequence comes from Microcoleus sp., assembly GCA_039922675.1. Taxonomy (GTDB): domain Bacteria; phylum Cyanobacteriota; class Cyanobacteriia; order Cyanobacteriales; family Microcoleaceae; genus Microcoleus. The sequence continues at coordinate 15,246 of JBDTEI010000078.1, read as the reverse complement.
AGTTCCAGCAAGTTTTGAGTGTATTCGCCTGCATGAATCAGGTTGCCAGAAATGAAGTTGACAGGATTGTTAATTTCGTGGGCAACTCCAGCCACTAACTGCCCCAAGCTTGACATTTTTTCAGTTTGGATTAGTTTAAGTTGAGCTTCCTGCAAATTCTTCAGTGCCGTTTCTAGTTCAGCGGTGCGATCTTTTAGTTGAATTGTGCGATCGCGCACTTGCTGTTCTACTTTGGCAGTACGTCCGAGAGACATCAACAGGTAAACCGTCAAGCTACCAGTCATCAATAGCCCGATCGCACAAATTGACAGCGAACCCTGATGCGTCCTCAGATTATTGTACCCATTCCCAGGCAAAACTAGCAGCATCCACTGGCGGTCTGCAACGTTAAATGTGCGACTGCAAGCACTATAATTTTTACAGATTTGTCCCCCGAGATTAATTAACTCTGGCTTTTCGAGTTTTGGGTCATCTATCAACTGCTTGGCTTGTGAGTCGTAGCGCGCCAAAAAGCGTTCTTTGTCTGTAGCCGAGTTGTCATAGAGGTAAAAATTTATGTTGTCTAAATTCAGCGATTGTAAAGAGAAATCGACCGTACTGGCAATCTGAAACACACCCGCCATAACTCCGATTAGGTTTTCGCGGTCGTTGACCGAGTTATCGCCAGAAGTTGTGCGGCCCTGTAATGGCAGAAATACTTGCAATCCCTGTCGATCGTTGCTGACTAATTTAATCCGCCCGGAAGCAGCTATTTTCCCGGTATTCACCGACTTCTCCAAAGCTGCTTTGCGATCGGGGTTGGAGACAGCATCAAAACCGAGCACTTTGTTATCTTCTTCTAGTGCTTCTCTATAGGTAATTGGAAAATATTCCGATCGCACTTTTGCTTTGACCTGCTTTTTGTCAGGAGTTCGCTCATAAATTTGAAATGCCGGAAAACCTTCGGCTCGAATTGCCGCTTCGTAAGCTGCTTTTTTGGCAGCAGGCACGCGCAGAATCCAGTTAACAGAATGGATGGCAGAATTTCGGGAAAGTGCAGGTTGAACGAATTGCTTAAAATCTTGTCTGCTAACTTTAGGAGATGCGCTGTAGAATGCTTTAATTGAGTACAGAAATTCTAAATTTTTGTTGATGCTTTGCTGCAATGCCACATTCAGGCGATCGGCTTGCTGATGAAATTCAACTTGCATCCGCTGATTTTCCCCATGCCACACCACAGCCGCCGCTACCAATGACAAGCCCGTACCGGTGCAAAGAGTCAGCGCTGCTGGAATATAGCGACGGTATGACTGTAAACCTTTCGTCAGCGAATTAAACCAATTGCTCGCAAGATTCATATTCCCACACCTTCTGCCACCGGAGCGCGATTCGTTTGAATACTTCTGAAGTTCCTTGATAACACGAGCGACAGCGCAGAAACAAAATTGTATCAAAACTTGCGATCGCACAAATATGAATTTATCTTCATCAAGTCGGTTTTTACAAAAATATTGGTTTGCTCACCACAAGGTGCGCTTCGGCGTTGCTTAGTTAAGCCACTCGCACTTCGCGCACCTTACTTAGTAGCAATCCGCACTTTAGGTGATTATTTCCTTCGCAGCACAAAGCTTGCCAATCAAAAGCTCTATCTAGCTCTTGAGTTTTTGCAGTGCCGTTTTCCCGCGATTTAAGTAGTAATTAGCACCTACAAAATAGTCCCAATTTCCTTCAAATAAACCCGCGAAAACGGTTCATCATCCCCCAGAATGTACTGTTCGATCAATCCGTGGCGGCGAATAGAAACATTACTTCCTTCCCTCACCACAACAGTATCGTCATCAGTGCTTTCTCTGACCAAAATCATCTCTGTTTCCCCCGGATTGTCCAGCACCACCATATTGCTACTTCGATAAAACATTCCCTCAGCTTCCAAAACATCTTCGGGATATTCAGCAATTAATAAATCCAGCTTGGGATTCCGCAGCAAACTTTGCACGTTAAGATTGTAATTATTATTCAAAACCTTTTCAGAACGGTTGACAAAAAGTCCAGCGCGACAAACAGCACCGATTGTCCAATCCGGATGCTGCAACAGAATGCGATCGATTGTTTCTTGCAGTTCCTGCACCGAAATTCGGTTGAAAGTAATAATCGGAATTCTGGCAGATTTTTCCGATTCAAAGAAAGTTTCGATAATATGCGAAGGCACATCAACTCCTTCTCCGATAGCCGGGTTGAGGTGCATGAAAATTCCCGGCGCGGCATTGATTTCGAGAATCCCAAAATTGCCTATTTTCCAAGATTTGGCGAGAGTTTCGGTGATCACATCAATGCCCAAACAAGTTAACCTAAAATGTAGGGCGATATCTTGAGCCAAAATAATATTATCGGGGTGAATGGTGCTAGTAGCATCGATGCTGACCCCGCCTGCTGAAAGATTGGCGACTTTGCGCAGATAAACAGTGCGATCGCGCTCCAGCACGCTATCCAATGACAGCCCTTGTTCTTCCAGATACATTTCCATCGCTTCGTCGGACTGAATTTTGCTCATCGCCGAAGTTGGCGTATCCAAACGTTCGGGTTTGCGGTTTTCACGGCGGATCAATTCGCGAATAGTTGAGTCGCCGTCCCCTGTTACCGAAGCGGGCCGGCGTTCAGTTGCAGAAACAAATTTGCCGTCAACGCACAGCAGTCTAAAATCAGATCCTTTGATGCTATTTTCCACAATTACTCGCACCGATTCTGTTTCGGGAATTGCCTTAACTGCTCTTTTAAAAGCCGCCTGCAATTCTTCAGCATCTCTAACATCTGCTGTGACGCCAATTCCTTTATGACCGACTACAGGTTTGACAGCAACTGGGTAGCCAATTTCTCTCGCAACAGCCAGAACTCCGTTTTCTGTGGAGACGATATCGCCTTTGGGAACGGGAAATCCTAAGGTAGCAAGAAAAGCTTTGCAATCGTCTTTGCGTGTGGTAAAATCTGAGTCTAAATGGCTGTCGCAATCAAAAGTTGTTGCAGAGCCTCGTACCAGTTTTTTACCGTAACCGTATTGCATCAGTCCTTCATCCCACAAATAAAATGTGGGAATGCCTTTTTGGGATGCCGATCGCATTAACGAATAAACTGTCGGGCCTCCGTAAACTGACTGGCGGAACATATTTTGCAGCGCGCCGAGTTGTGCTTCTAAGGGGAAATCTTGATTTTGATTGATGGCTTCAAACCAATCCCAAACTGCGTAAACTACGGCTCTGGCGCTGCGGGCGTGAAGTGCTTCGATGCTGATTCTGCTAAACTGAGAAAACGGCTTGACGTTCCAGTGTTGGAAGTGCAAACCCATGTCGAGTTTTGCTACTTCTGAGGCGGTACGGCCGAACAGTTGGGCGTGGTTTGAGAAAGTTTCCTGCAACAGTTGCGGGTAGCGATCGCCAATAATTTCCTGGTAATGTGCGATCGGCAAAGGTTCGCGATCGCCCGTCACCGCTAAATCGAAAACTAAAGCCGCTGTTTCTAAATAAGGGTTTGGCCCGATGTAGTGTTTGAAGTGGAAAATATCAAAAACATCCGTTTTTCGAGCATTGACGCGGGCTGTATCGGTGCTTTTTTCTTGCAGCATTTTCTAACCTCTTTTTAGCTAACTTGTCAGATTAACTCTCCTCTCGGTGCATTGCATACTACCTGCCGGCATAGATATTTCAGGGGGGTGGGAGCGGCAGAGCGGCAGATAGAGAAAGTGGGAGATAGAATGGGAGATAGAGTGGGAGAGAGGTTGAGTGGGAAAATCTTTCTTCTTCCTTCTTCCTTCTTTCTTCTTCCTTCATGAAAAAAGCTATAACTTTTGAGAGGTACAACGCCAACTAAAATTAGCTATGACTGTGAAAAAGGATTTAAGAGGCAGCAAATTATGAAAATTGCACAAACTGCTCTAAGGGATAAAGTTCATCAATTAGCTGAGGAAGCATTTCACCTGAAGCTGATTTCTGGGTACGGCGACGGTCAAAACAGCAATGAATATCAGATTGTCTGGAACGGCAAACCGAGACACTTGCCTTTAGAACGGGCGCGTACAGTGTTGAGCAATTTGCTCGAACGATCGCACTAACTGGCGATCGGACTCATTTAGCAGTTGCGCCGCAGGGCCAGATTTGTCGGAAAAACTAACATCAGGAGCGGCGAAAAATCCCACCTGAAAGCTGGTTGATGACCCCACCGGCATCAGTCCTAGAATTTAAACTCATTTTTTGACCCCTCCTCTGCTAGGAGGGGTTAGTTTTATCAATCTCTACCTTTTAGCAGTTTTCCAGACAAAAAAGATTATGGTTTATTGAAATATAATCAATTAAGAGTGCAGATCGTATGGCTGGCAGCGAAAATCAGGGCAAGTTGCTAATTATTGGCGGTGCGGAAGACAAAGAGGGGGACTGCAAAATTCTGCGGGAATTCTTGCGGTGTGCCGGAGGCACTAAAGCCCGCATTGTAGTGATGACGGCTGCGACCAGCCTGCCGGGAGAAGTCGGAGATAATTACATCAGAGTGTTTGAACGGCTGGGCGCAGAAGACGTGCGAGTTGTTGACACCCAGAAACCCGAAGATGCCGACAATCCAGATTATTTAGAAGCGATCGAACAAGCGACTGGCATATTCTTTACCGGCGGAGAGCAAGCGCGGATTATTAGCTGCTTGAAAGATACCAAACTCGACACAGCTATGCACAAACGCTACTCGGAAGGGGCGATCATTGGTGGCACCAGTGCCGGCGCGGCGATGATGCCAGACATGATGATCATTGAAGGAGACTCGGAGACGCATCCTCGCGTTGATGTGGTAGCAATGGGCCCGGGAATGGGTTTCCTGCCAGGAATTGTCATCGACCAGCATTTCGCCCAGCGAGGTCGTCTGGGACGCTTAGTTGCCGCACTCTTGCTGCAACCAGCCGTCTTGGGATTTGGGATTGACGAAAATACAGCTATTTTAGTCAGCGCTGATGAGTTTGAAGTGATTGGCCAAGGCGCTGTCACTGTCATCGACGAGTCGGAAAAACTCCACGACAATATGGAGGGACTGTTGAAGGATGAGGCTTTGGCAATTTGCGGGGTCAAGTTGCACATCCTCCCCCACGGATACCGGTTTAATTTAAAAACTCGCCAGCCCGTGTTGGATCGGGCAGCAACAGCAGGACAGAGAGAAATGGCGATCGGCTAACTTACTTGCAACGCCGCAAAAACGTCAAAATTATGTAGGGTGCTGATGGGCGCATCTTGCATCTTACCGCTTCAACGAAGTATGAGCGTTAAAAAACCCTGTTTTCGCCTCCCAAATTAACAAAAAGAAGAGGTAAAATCCTCTTCTTTTATGTCCGCAGTTTCTGCTCTTTTAAGCACTTTTCTGTTCGTCAAAAAACGACTGCTGCCCTTCTTCAGTCGATATTAAATTCCACCCTTGAGTTATCAGCTTCTGAAACGTTGCCCATCCCTTAGAACCGTCCGGTTCCCGGTAGTCGGAGGCAGCGAACTGCGGAAAAGCTGTATAAGGCCGCCACGCTTGACGGGCTTCGGTGCGCAAGTGCAATATCTTTTCTCCATTGCCTCCCAATCTGGGCAACCAACACATTTGTTTTAGCATTTTTAACCCTCCAGAGTTTTTACAGTAACGGTAATTCGCCAACATCCCAAATTAAACTTTTAGAGCCATCTTAGCCGCTGCTTGGAAGATCTAACAGGTAACAGGGACGGATAAAAATTTCACCGATTACCAATTACTGAGGTAGCAGCAGTCGTTTAAGCTGATTTTGGTTATGCAAAGTAGGCGAGTGAAAGACTATAAAACAAGTGCGGCCAAGGTATAAGCAAAAATAATCAATGCTCTTCTCGGCTCAAACTGAACTTAAAGTCGATCGCGCGGAAATCCTGTTAAATGAAGGATTCATTTTTCTGGTTTCCCTTGCCTCATAATTACAAGCTCATCCTCGCTGTTTCCGCCTAAAATGACATCCTTCTACGGTATTAGCTCTGTCAGCTAAAAAATGTGACTTTAGTTACAATTATTAAACTTTAATGACGATTTATTTACTTATCAAAAGTTCAATTACTTTTCATAAACAGCAATTGATAAATTTTAGTTACTTTAACTACATTTTTGACTTAAATCAGGCATCTGGGTGCGCACGCAACACCTGACAACATCAGAGTTACTGTTTAACTCTTAAGAACGATGGCGGTAGATTGGCAAAATTGTAAAAATGAATACTAATCACAGTTATAAGTTCTGCAAATAAGATATTCATGGTCGCTGCAATTGAATTCAAACTCTTCGCCCCTAACAACAAAGCAGCTACACTGCTCGGCTCTTTTTCCCAATGGGAAGAAATTCCCTTAGAAAAAGATGATCAAGGTTATTTCCGCACTAAAATTCAGCTAGCAGAGGGTATTTATCAATATAAGTTCCGAGTTCAGTCCCAAAGTCCCTGTTTTGAACCGGACGAATGGGTAGAAGTCAATGACCCCTACGCTACTGAGATTGACCGTACTACTCATACCAGTGCGGTTCGCATTAAAGCAGGCGCGCTTATTATTGATAGTTATGTTTGGGAACACGACGACACAGAACTCCCTGAGAATGAAGAATTAGTTATTTACGAACTGCACGTTGCTGATTTTTCCGGCGCAGATGGCTCCGGTAGCGGCAGTAAGTTTCAGCAGGTTATCGAGAAATTAGATTATCTGGGCGAGTTGGGGATAAATGCGATCGAACTAATGCCAGTTAATGAATATCCGGGCGATTATAGCTGGGGCTACAAAGTCCGTGATTTCTTTGCCGTAGAGTCCAGCTACGGTACAACCGCAGATTTGAAGCAATTGATTGACGAGTGCCACGGACGCGGCATCCGAGTGATAATGGATGGCATTTACAACCACTGCGACGAAGAATGTCCCTTATTGCTAATCGATCGCAATTATTGGTACTACAGCGACAAACACTATCCCGAAGATCCCGCTAACTACTGGGGCCCGGAGTTTAATTACGAAAGCTTTGACGCCAAACTCGGCATCCGTCCCGCTTGGAAATTCATCGGCGATGTGGTTAATTTCTGGATTCAAGAATATCATATCGACGGTATTCGCTACGACGCAGTGCGGCAGTTGGACAATCGAGATTTCCTGCACTGGATAACTGCCGAAGCGAGAAAAACCGCCGGCGACAAGCCATTTTACAACATCGCCGAACATATTCCCGAACTTCCCGAACTCGTGGCTGCGGACGGGCCGATGGACGGGTGCTGGCGCGAAAGTTTTCGCATTTTTGCCCTCGAAACTCTCGCAGGGAATAGTTTCGATATAGCCAAGATCAAGCAATTTCTGGATGCCACACAACAAGGCTATCAAAACACAACTAATGTTATCAATTATTTAGCCAGTCACGATCGCAACCACTTGCTGGCAGAATCGAGCTTTCGGAATCTCGACCCAGAAGCTGCTTTTCAACGCGCTAAATTGGCAGCGGTTTTGTTAGTCACAGCAGTAGGAATACCGATGCTGTGGATGGGCGAAGAGTTCGGACAATCCACTCGCCCAACTCCCAACCAGCCAAATAAGCTGCAATGGTCTTTGTTGAAAAATCAGCATAATTATAATTTGTTTAAATACTACAAATACCTGATTCTGCTGCGGGCAAATTTTCCGGCACTTTACACCGAAAATATTGAATTTTTCCACGAAAATCCCGAAGCTAAAGTGCTTGCTTACTACCGCTGGAGCGATGAGGGAACGCGAGTAGTCGTGGTTGCAAATTTTTCTGATACTTATTTATCTGGTTACTGCATTCCTAACTTTCCCGATACGGGAACTTGGCACGAATTGATGTACAACAAAATCGTAGAAGTTGCGGAAGAGGGCTTTAAGTTTGATTTGCCGGAATGGTCAGCTCAGGTATTTCTTTGAGAGCCTGAGAATTATGTCTCCAGGCAGATGTTCGGCAAAGTTATACAAGAGAAAATTGTATTCATGAGTGGCGCATACAACTCGACCGACCGCGTTTTATACCGGGTGGATGGCTGTAATAACTCGGTTTCTGCGTCCGGGACGGCGATCGCAATTCCTGGTATTGAGAATAAGAATTGCGCGGCGCAGCGCCAACTGTCAATTAATACAAACTTTGTGGGAGAAAAAACTCTATGGGCTGGGTCAAAAGACTGTTTGGTTTAGAGAAACCTGAAAATCAAGGAAATGTGGAAGCTCCTGCTTACCAAGCACCTGTAGCTGCACCTCAAGCTCAAGCTCAACCAGTAGCGGCGGCGAGCCCTCAGACAATCCCGCCGGAACGCATGGGATTGAATGGAGAATACGATCAAAGCGGTTTAGCTAAACGGGTGGCTCAGGCCTTCGATGCAAATCCTGATGTTGCGGATATTGAGACTGTTTATGTGGCGCAACTCGGCACTACGGTGGTTCTCAAAGGTACGGTTTCCGATCAGGAAATTGTCAACAAGTTGGTGACAATTGCTAAAGGTGTTAAGGGTGCAACTGGCGTGGAAACCAATCAAGTTACTGTCGGCTAGCGCGACGGTTGTTTATAACAGTTATCGGTTAACTTTTACCGGTTAACTGTTATAGCAACAGGCCATCAGAGTTGTTCTTAATTGCACTTTCCCTATGCAGTCGATTGCAACGGAGGTCTTTGGCGACGATAACTAAAGACTTCCTTCTGCCTTATTCCTTCTGATGCCTCCAGGCTCCAGCCTTCTTCCTAATAAATAATGATTGATGACTAATGACTACTGACTTCTTCTATAACAGTTTTTTTGAATTATCTCGCTGTACCTAAAAAATATGACCGGGGAAATTTTAGTACCTACTCGCGGCAAATTAGAACGGAGTCTTGCACAGGGGATTCAAGCTTTGTACCGCTCTCTACTCGGACACCAAACGAGTCAGGCACTCTGCAATCTTTTGGATAATAAATTAATAATTGTGATCGAAAATGCGATTACTCAGCCTGAAAAGTTGCTGGCTCAGAACGGTCAGCAAGATTTGGCTTCGCAGGTACGATCGCAATTAGACTCGGTTCTGGAATTACAACTGAAAGACTTAATCAAAGAGGTTTTAGGTGTGGGCGTGACTGATTTGCTCAGCGATGCGACTTTGGAGACTGGCCGCACGGGAACCATAGCAATTTTGGAGTCTGCACCGAAAGTTCGCGATGCAAGTTCTAAGTCTAAAACTCCACCAGAGACGCCTGATGGTTGAGGTGGTGGCGGATAATAGTTTCTAAATCCTTGATGTTAAAAGGTTTAGAAAGGTATGCAACACACCCGGCTTGGAGAATCCGATCGCGGTCTTCTGTTTTTGCTAGTGCTGTGATAGCCACAATCGGAATATGTATGAGAGCCGGGTTTTGTCTGATCCGCTTTACTAATTCTATACCGTCTATATCGGGCAGGCAAATGTCGAGTACGATTAAGTCGGGAGATCGATCGACTGCTGCTGACAGAGCGCTGTACCCGTCAATGGCTCCCACGCACTCGCAACCGAATAAATCGAGTATTTGCGTCAGCAGCTCTAAGTTGTCGTGATTGTCGTCTACCGCCAAAACTAGAGGACGCTTGTCAATCGCCCATTGACTGTTATTGAATGACGAGGATTCCAAATTCTGAGTCCAATTAGGGTAGTTCATAAATTTCGATCGAAAAACGATCGTCAAAGTGATCAGCGAGGCATTCCTCAAGTGGCGCTCTGGCACTCGAAACAGATTGGCTCGTAATTTGTAGCTCTCAGACGATCGGTCTTCTGTCTAGCTCGATTGTACAATATCGCTGCTAGTTGGGGCAAAAACTGCATCAGTCTATTAATAGCATAGCACCTCCATAATTTTACTGATCTAGAGTGTAAATTCCTAACTTATACGAGCCCGTGCGCCAGCGTTGGCAAGCAGAGGCGATAACCACGAAAAGTATTGCCAGAAAAGCCTTTTATTTTAATTGCTTTCATTGTTATCAAGAGTGGCAGAGGCTTTGCTGAATACTACCAGCACAGTCCCGGACGCAAAAAAGCAGATTTCTCGGAAAAATCGTCGATCGATCCGAGAGATGCTTGATGCAGAAACCTGGTTTTTGACTCCGCACGCAGGACTACCAATATCAGACTGAGGTTTTTCTAAGTAAATATACTTAAAGCAAGATTATAACAGACACAAATGTTTAACAATTTCCCCCTGTTGAGAGATACTTGTTGAGCCGATTTAGATTTTAATGTTTGTAAGTAGTAATTATCGCAAATTTAGCAAATAAAGATATCAATTTTTACTGGCTGTTTACCGGATATTAATCTAGGAGATCTTGATGACAATTGCAATCAGAGATGACCTGACTTACATTTTGCTCAAACAGATTAGCAGCGGCAATGGCAAGGGAGAGTCGGCAATTAGAAATGCAGCCGAAAAGTCTGTCGGTCGAGAAATAGCAGAAGCGGAATTGCTCGGTCAATCGATTTTAGATTTTAGATTTTAGATTTTAGATTGAGCCCACGGATAAATGCGGGGGCTTGAGGATTTTAGATTTTGGATTTTGGATTGATTCCACGGATAAATCCGGGGGCTTGTACCATCAAGAAATTCTTGGTCAATTGGAGGATATTTTTGATGCCCGGGACATTACCGAATTGGTGTACCGGACAATGCGAGATTTGATGACAACCGAAGCCAGCGATCGCGTGGAAGCCGAACTGCACACAGAAGTTTTGCAGACAGACGACCAAACTTTGCAAAAAGAAATAGCAGACCTCTGGAAAGATACGAATCCGCTGGTGGGATTGCTGAGCCGGGTGCGTCCGCCTTGGCAAGGGCCTGCACCTTTTGTCATTGATTCCAACTTGTTTATTTTTCGGGTGGAACAAGAAGGCCCACTTCCTTCTGGGGTAAAACCGGAAACTGCGATCGCCGCTGTGTTTTCGGCAACAAAGGATGAGTTGTCCGAGGAACGAATTCACGAAATAGCGGGCTTTTTGCCGGACAGAATTCTGAAAATTTGGGAGTCGGCTTCAGGGGATAATTTCGAGTATAAATACTTACTAACCGGGTTGAAAAACCAGCATTCTGCGTTCTTGCATCAGAAGCTTGTCCGATCAACTCGGTTGCTGTATTTGTGCGATCGTTCCGAATGCGATCCCGCATAAAAGTCTTTTGAGAAAACCCGGTTCCTAGCAAAAATTTGTGAGAACATCCCAAATATTGCTAAAAACCGGGTTTCTCGATCCCGGCTGGAATAAATCCCACAGATGCAACGAAAGTGTTGTAGTCTATAATACAGGGCGAGTTAACACAGTGGCTCGCAAAAATGCTGTCAAAAGCCGGAGATCAAAAGGGATGGCCCGCGCAAAAGTTAGACAAATGTCACGATCGACTTTAGAACAAGAAATTTTACTCAATCGAATTACCAATCGCATCCGCAACTCTTTAGAACTGCAAGAGATTTTGACGACAACGGCGCGAGAAATCCGCAGCTTTTTAGGCAGCGATCGGGTAAAAATTTATCGCTTTGATGCCGACTGTAGCGGCGAAGTGATTGCTGAGTCGATCAACGGCGACAACTTGCCATCCCTGCTTGGTTTGCGCTTTCCTGCTGACGACATTCCCCCTAGTGCCCGCGAAATGTTTCTCAAAGCGCGGCAGCGAGTGATTGTAGATGTCCAATTGCAGCATAAAATAATTAATCGCTTAGATTGTCCCGAAACCGGCAAAACTTTAGCAGTTGAAGACATTCGCTATGGCCCTGTAGACCCCTGTCATGCAGAATATCTGAAGGCTATGGGGGCGCGTTCTTCTCTGACGGTGCCGATTGTGCATCAAAATCAGCTTTGGGGGCTGTTGGCTTGTCACCACAGCCAACCGAAACGGTTTAGCGATCGAGAATTGAAAATGGTGCAGTTGCTTGTGGATCAACTTTCAATTGCGATCGCCCAATCTTTTCTGCTAAGTCAAGCCCGACAGCAAGCGCGCGACGAAGCCGTTGTCAACCAAATTAGCAGTTTGCTGCATTCTCCTCTGGAACTAAACGAAATTCGGCAAGTAGTTCTCGAACAAACTGTCAAGCATTTGCACGGTTCGGGAGGGCGGCTGTACATTGCGGCCGAGTTTGGCGATTGGCCGGCTAAACTTTATACCTGCGGCCAGCAGCCCCTGAACGCCGACCTTGAACTCAGCGAGTTTTGGCAGCAGATCATGGGTTTTGTCAACCCAGACGATCGAGAAAAAACTGCCGATAATACCAGCCAATTAGGTATTTTTCAAAATCTCTATTCCGAGCATTACAGATCGATTGATACAAATATTACCAGTTTGATCGTCCCGCAATTGTATGCGATTTGCGATATTTCTCAAGAACCCAAACTAAAATCTTTATCTGCAAATTTTTTCCAAGCTTCTATTCGGTCATTTTTGGCAGTACCCCTGCAATACGGTCAACAGTGCATCGGTTGTCTTACCGTTTTTCGCGCAGCCGTAGAAACCGAGATTTTGTGGGCGGGCCGTTCCAGTTCCGACGCCCGGAGCGATCGTCCCCGACAGTCCTTTGCAGCTTGGAAAGAAATCAAAATCGGCGAAGCTCAAAAGTGGAGCAGTGAGGAACAGAAGCTAGCAAAATCTTTAGGAACTCACCTGTACATGGCTGCAATGCAGAGGCGCGTCGAGGCGATGATCCGACATCAAGCTTCTCACGACCAATTAACAGGTTTAGCTAATAGATTGCTGTTTAATGAAAAGCTGTCTTTAGCTTTAGCTAACGCTCACCAAAATGCAGAAATGTTGGCGGTGATATTTCTAGATTTAGACAGATTTAAAAATGTTAACGATACTCTCGGCCACCCAGTGGGCGATTTGTTGCTGCAAGGTGTATCTCGGCGTTTGACTAACTGTTTGCGCGTGGGGGATTCGATCGCCCGTTGGGGCGGGGATGAATTTACTGTGCTGCTGTACAATATCAACAGCCCTGATGAGGTAACTAAGGTGTGTCAGCAAATTATCCATAGCTTAAGCACTCCTTTTGATTTTGACGGTCTGGAACTTTATACTAAGGCGAGCTTGGGAATTGCTTTGGCTCCTTATGACGGAGAAGATGCAGAAACTTTGCTGAAAAATGCTGATGCTGCGATGTACAGAGCGAAACAGAGAGGTCGGAATAATTATCAGTTTTACACGCGGGCGATCGGCAATCAAGTCTCCGAGGAACTTAACTTAGAAAATCATCTTTACAAAGCTCTAAAAAAATCAGAGTTTGTGCTGCACTATCAACCGCAAATAAACTTAAATACAGGCAAAATAGTCGGCATGGAAGCTCTGATTCGCTGGCAGCATCCCGAACGCGGTTTGATTGCTCCCGATCGATTTATTCCCTTAGCTGAGGAAACAGGATTCATCTGCCAAATTGACGAATGGGTGATGCGGACAGCTTGCTTGCAAAATCGAGCGTGGCAGTTAATGGGATTGCCGCCGATGCGGATAGCTGTGAATTTATCCGGCCGCCAGTTTCTGCAAGCTAACACGGTACAAACCATCGCTAAAATTTTGTCAGAAACCGAGTTAAATCCCGAGTATTTAGAAATAGAAATTACCGAGACAGTTGCGATGACAGATGTGAAGTTTACGGTGTCGGTATTGCATCAGTTGCAGAAAATGGGAATTCACATTTCTCTAGATGATTTTGGTACCGGTTATTCTTCGCTGTGGTCTCTCAATAACTTGCCGCTGAATAATTTAAAAATAGACAAATCCTTCGTGGCAGATTTGCTGAACGGCAGCAGCGGTGCTACGATTGTGAAAGTGGCGATCGCCCTGGGACAGGGCTTGAATTTACAGGTGATTGCTGAGGGAGTCGAAACAGCAGAACAGTTGGCATTTTTGCAGTCGCTTCAGTGCGATATGGGTCAGGGTTACTTCTTTAGCAAGCCATTATCGGCGGCGGTGGCCACCGAATTGTGTCTAGAAAATCGATCGGGTAAAATAGGTAGTTTAAATTAACAACCATACATAGCCGTAGGGTGCGTCGCTTGCGAAAAATCCTAACTAATTAATACCAATTTTGAAAATTAATGCGACAGTGATCTTAGGGTGTGTCGCCACGAACAATCCCTAGCTACCTATCGACAATTTAACAGATCCGCACCTTCCCACAATGATTTTATCAACAAACACAAAATTTATTATGTAGCAATCTTTTTTCAAAATGGTATAAAGATCGACCATCTGACAGATCCGCACCTTAGACATCGGGTGGAGGAAATAACCCTCCAGTTCACTCTTTGTCAAGAATTGTTTTGTTGCACGAGTTTTTATAAATGGTATCAGGTGCGGATCTGTCAGATTGTTCGTATTTCTTTGGGGATTTTTCATAGGCGACGCACCCTACGACTACTTTTGCATGAAGAACGAGAAATTGATATCACTGCCAGACAAACACTTTTGCTTCGTATTCTGGCAAGTCAATCATAATATTATCATTGCCAGATTCCACATTATAATTCCCCGTCCATTCATGCCAAGTTCCGTTTGCCGGGAAGTGGGGAACGCTGTAACTTGCTAGATAATTGTCCGACAAATTCGCCACTACAACAACTCTCGAACCTTCATCGTTCCAACGAGTGTAAGCAAAAACTTTCGAGTCGGGGTCTTCGTGGAAAAATTCGATGTTTTCTGTGTAAAGTGCTTGGTTATTTTCACGCAGGTGAATCAAGCCTTTGTAGTATTCCCACAAACCTTTATTCATGTCATTTCCCAGCAGCGTCCAATCAATTTTAGATTGCTCGATCGTTTTGGCTTTGTATTCGCCAAATTCTTCGCCCATCCAAATCAACGGCACGCCAACTGCTGTCATTAACAGTGCTACTCCCAACTTCGCCCGCTTGAATGCTGCTTCATCCAAAATTCCGCGATCGCCCAATTCTGAGAATACGCGATTGTGGTCGTGATTGCTCAAATAATTGACTACATTTGTAGCACCCAAGAAACCTTGGCGCTTGCAGTCGATTACGTCTTTGAGCCGCTCTAAATCAAAAGTATCGCCGCAGATATGTTCGATAATGCAGTGATAGAAACTGTCGTGCCAGCAGCCGTCCATCGGGCCTTCTAGATTAGTGATGCTGGGAGTTTCTGGAATGTATTCGGCAACGGTGTAAAACGGTTTTGGGCCGGCGGCATTTTTGGCTTCTTGAACTATCCAGTGCATGAAATCGTAGTTGGCAATTTGTCGCGCCGCGTCGAAACGAATGCCGTCGAGATGATATT
>JBDTEI010000077.1:0-2514 GCA_039922675.1 Microcoleus sp. | reverse complement strand
AATGGCTCTCGCCGCCCAAAAGCAAACTATGAGGACAATTATTGACAACGCTCCGATCTGGGTGTGGATGCAAAATGCTAGCGGGCGGATGTTCTTAGTCAACAAAACTTTCTGCGAAGATGTGGCTGTATCCGAAGATCAATTTTTAGCAGCCTCTCACTATTCCGAAGTCTTGGGGTTAGAAGCATCTGCTAACTGCATGGCATCTGACACCCAAGCGTGGACCCAAGATACTCCCTGTTATTCAGAAGAATTGCTCCAGTTGGCTGATGGCGAGTATCACCACTTTGAGACAATTAAAACTCAGGTAAAAGATGATTTTGGCAGGGCGATCGGCTTGATAGGTTTGGGTTTGGACGTTACAAAACAAAAAGAATCTCAAAGACAGTTGCAAGAGTCGGAAGCGAGATTTCGCAAATTAGCGGAGCAGGAAACATTGCTTAACCAACTAGCTAGCAATATCCGCAAATCTTTGGATTTAGATACTATTTTGGCAACAACTGTGCAGCAGATTCGCGACTTGCTGATGATCGATAGCTGCGTGTTTGTTTGGTATAATGCAGAGGTGTCTCCACCAGTTTGGAACGTGCAGTACGAAGCAAGAAATGCCGATTTGTCTTCGCTTTTAGGTTCATTTCCTATTAGTCTAACAGGTTCTCATGCGGAGCGAATCACCAATTTTGAAATAGTTTGGATCGATGATTTTGAGACTGTGACAGACCCAGTAGAGCGGGATTATTTCACCAATCTAGGATTGAAGTCTCTGCTGAACATTCCCCTTCAAACATCTACTGGTAAAATTGGAATGATTGGCTGCACTTCATCTAGCGGAGTGAGGTATTGGAGCGATGAGGAAGTGGAACTGTTAGTGGCTGTGAGCAATCAATTGGCGATCGCCATTAATCAAGCCGAACTTTACACTCAAAGCGTCGATTCAGCCCACATCGCGCAAGAACAAGCTGGCCAACTCGAAGCAACTCTATGCGAACTCAAGCAAGCTCAAACTCAACTCGTCCAAGCCGAAAAAATGTCCAGTCTCGGTCAGATGGTAGCAGGAATTGCCCACGAAATCAATAACCCAGTCAGCTTTATTTTCGGCAACCTAACCTACACTGAAGAATACACCGGAAACCTGATGAAACTGCTGCAAATGTATCGAGATGAACACCTAGAACCTTCTGAACATCTTCAGCAAGAAATAGAGCGGTTAGAGCTGGATTTCGTGCTCGACGATTTGCCAAAAATGCTATCTTCGATGCAGGTAGGAGCAACTCGCATCCGGGATATCGTGCGGAGTTTGCGGAATTTCTCTCGTCTCGATGAATCTGAGATGAAAGATGTTAATATTCACGAAGGCATCGAAAGCACATTAATGATTTTAGAACACCGTCTGAAAGCTCAGCCCGTTAGCGTAGCGGGTACGGAGTACCATCGCCCAGCCATTCAACTCGTTAAAGAATACGGAGAATTGCCGCTGGTGGAGTGCTACGCCGGACTGTTGAATCAGGTGTTTATGAATATTATCGCTAACGCGATCGATGCTTTACAATATCCGCCCGAAAATCCGGGAACTATCCGCATTCGTACAGAGATAGAAGGTAATTTTGCCGTAATTAGAATTAGTGATAACGGTACAGGTATTACCGAGAAAATCAAGCAGCGGATATTCGATCCTTTCTATACGACAAAACCGATCGGTTCCGGTACGGGAATGGGTTTAGCAATTTCCCATTCAATCATTGTCGAAAAACATAAAGGTAAAATCAACTGTTTCTCGGTAGTGGGTAAAGGTACTGAATTTGCGATCGAGATTCCGATTAAAAGAATATAACATTAAATAGGTTCGCAGTAGGGTGCGCAATGCGCACCGGTTGACTAAAGTTAGTAGTTAGTAGCGTGCGTCAGTTGTTAAACCACAATTTTTCGTACTAACCTTAAGACTGACGCACCCTACAGGCTAAAAACAGATAAGAGTTATTTTATCAAAACTTTGTCTGGTGCGCATTGCGCACCCTACATTTAAAATTGATATGATATTAACAATCTAAAATCTAAAATCTAAAATGGCATTACCTCCAGGCAGTTTAGGTTTACCGCTAATTGGCGATACCCTCAAGTTTTTGCAAGATTCTCAGTTTGCCAAAAAACGCCACCAACAGTACGGGCCAATTTTCAAAACCAGCATCCTCGGACAGCCTACAGTGTTTGTGTCCGGCCCGGAGGCGAATTTGTTTGTTTTAAGCAATGAAAACCAGTATTTTGTTGTGAGTTGGCCTCCCAGCACCAAAGCGCTGTTAGGGCCCCTTTCCTTGGCGCTGCAAACCGGTTCGGAACACCAAAATCGACGCAAGCTGCTATATCAAGCATTTCAACCGCGAGCTCTGGCCGGCTACATCGGCGGGATGGAAGATATCACGGGGCGCTACTTGCAAAGGTGGACGCAAATGAGCGAGTTTGCGTGGTATCCCGAACTGAGAAATTATACTTTTGATGTAGCAAGTAAGCTGTTAGTAG
>JBDTEI010000076.1:0-7196 GCA_039922675.1 Microcoleus sp. | reverse complement strand
GCAACCCGGGGCAATCGGTGTTTAAAACCGCAGAGAATTTCCCACGAAATAGTTCCTAAAATTGTAGCCCAATCGTCAGCAGTAATTTGATTTTCTCCATCTTTACCCAACAGAGTTACCACTTCGCCGACTTCTAAATCGGGAATATCGGTAACATCCAGCATTAATTGATCCATCGTCACGGCCCCGACTTGCGGCACAAATTTACCTCTCACTAAAACCTGCATTTTAGTAGAAAGATTGCGCGGAATCCCATCTGCATAGCCGATGCCAACTACGGCAATCTGTGTCTCGCGCCCAGCAATAAATTTATAGCCATAACTAACGCCGGTGCCTGGTGCAATTGTTTTCACCTGCGTTACTCGGGCTTTGATCTGCATTGCGGGCTGCAAAGAAGCGATCGCCTGCAAGTGAGGAGCAGGATAAAGACCGTAGGTAGCCAAACCAACTCGCACTAAATCGTAGTGCAAATCGGGGGTTGTGAGGGCGGCAGCAGAGTTTGCCAAGTGCAGGCGACAGGGATTAATTCCTGCTGTTTGGATTTGCTCGATCGCCTTTTTGAACCGTTGCTGTTGCTCTTTCATAACGGCGGGATCAGGACTGTCGGCTGTCGCCAAGTGAGAGTAAATACTGGCTAATTTTAAATTCGGCAAACCATTGACTAATTGCACAAATTCTGTTGCGTCTTGCCAGGGCGTACCCAAGCGAGACATTCCCGTATCTAACTTAGCGTGAACGGGCAAAGATCGATCGAGACCGACGAGAACTTCCGAAAAAATTAGGGCTTGTTTGGCAGTACAAATAGTCGGTTGCAAGTGCCATTGGGCGATCGCCCTTACCTGTGCCGCTGTATGAGTTGCCCCCAACAGCAAAATCGGCGCTTCTATCCCAGCTTCCCGCAATTCTATGCCTTCGGGAATCGTCGCCACACCCAGCCAACTAGCACCTGCTTGCAATGCGGTTTGACTGACTGCAACCGCACCGTGCCCGTAAGCATCCGCTTTCACAACTGCCATCAATTCTGTGTGGGGAGATAAGAGATTTTTAAGCTGTTTTACATTGTGAGTTAAAGCTGCTAAATCTATTTCTACCCAAGCCCGCTGGCAAAGTCCACCGTCACCCTCCCACAGCACCGTCTGACGGGATTCTTTGGTTGTTGATGCTGCGGTTGTTTCTTCCCCACTCCACATTGTCGATCCCTCCAACTTGCTTGCACCATTAAAAACTGCTCGGAGATTGCACCCTCGGTTTGATTATAATAAGATTTTCTCTTCAATCAATGTTATACCAGTTAAAAAAAATCCTGCAACCGCAGCAGAGCTTCCAAACCGTTATGCGATCGATCGTTCCCAAATCTAAATCTAAAATCTAAAATGGTATTAACTGGTGTATCATAGCACCAAAAATACCGGTAAAAACTATGGACGGACTCGCCTACCTGCATTTAGCTGAAACTTGGGAAACACCCCCAGCTCAAACTCGATCGCCCAACTGCAAA
The DNA here is from genome assembly GCA_039922675.1 of Microcoleus sp. Classification (GTDB taxonomy): domain Bacteria; phylum Cyanobacteriota; class Cyanobacteriia; order Cyanobacteriales; family Microcoleaceae; genus Microcoleus. The sequence continues at coordinate 5,698 of JBDTEI010000076.1, read as the reverse complement.
ACGCCCCTGAATTTAGCCTCGACTCCTTTACTCTTCTTTACGATCGCTCTCACAATTTCCAATTTAGTCTATCCCGCCCTCGCCCTCAAAAAAGGCGATTCAGGCCACGAAGTTGTCGAACTACAGAAAACTCTCCAAGCATCAGGACATTTTGGCGGTAAAGCTACAGGATTTTACGGTTCAATCACTCAGGCTGCGGTGAAAAAGTTCCAAGCAGACAACAAGCTGAAAGTTGACGGAATTGTCGGCCCTCAAACCTTGTCAGCCTTGAAAGGTAAGCCGGAAGCCGCCAGCGCTGACAATGAATCTGCCGGAAAAACACCGTCAAAGGTCGATCGACCTTCGCCATCTCCTACCGCCACAGACAACACCAACCAACTCGAAGATAAAACTAAAACTCAGCCCAAAAAATCTCTATTTCAAGAACCATCTCTGCCGCCCTTTAAAATAGAAACTCCCCCCACTATTCCGGAAAACAAAGAAAAGGAATCACACCCCCAAAGACTTGTAAAATCTGAAGGTAAAATGACTTTTAAAAAAACAATTTACGGCAAAATATCGCCAAAATCAATAGTTTATTCTGGAGCAGGTTTGTTTTTTGCTCAAAACATGATGTACAGCCATACAATTACAGTTTACGACAGGAATTTTAAATTAGTCAAAACTATTCCCGATACAGTAAACTTGTCGAAGTTCGGTTTTTCAAAATTCAAAGGCAATTATCAGGGTTCTCCCGTAGAAGCTGCTTTTTCAACCGACGGCAAATATGCCTATGTATCCAACTATCAAATGTACGGTTCTGGGTTTGAAAATCCGGGAAGCGACAGGTGTTCTCCATCCGCAAAACATGATCAAAGTTTCCTGTACCGGATTAATACCCAAACCTTGAAAATAGAAAATATAATTCCTGTAGGTGCGGTTCCGAAATTTAATGCGGTTTCGCCAGACAATCACTTCGTGCTCGCGAGCAATTGGTGCAGTTGGGATTTGAGCGTAGTTGATATCAATAAAAACCGCGAAGTCAAACGGGTAAAACTGGGTGCTTATCCTCGGGGTATTGTTGTTACTCCCGACTCAAAAAATGCCTATATTGCTGTCATGGGTTCTTCAGATATTGCGAAAGTAAATCTCGTAGACTTTTCGGTAGAATGGTTTAAAAATATTGGCAATGCGCCGCGTCATTTGACGATAGATCCTAATGGCAAGTATCTGTATGCCACTTTAAACGGTGAAGGTAATGTGGCCAAAATTGACTTAAAAACTGGTGAAGTGGTAGATAAAGTTTCGACAGGAAATGCACCTCGCAGTATGACAATTTCCGCTGATGGAAAACTGATTTATGTGGTTAACTATTTCTCGAATACTGTTAGTAAGGTGAGAACGAGCGACCTAAAAGTGCTGCAAACAGTGAACGTTAATTCAAGTCCGATCGGGATTACTTACGATCCGGAAACTAATCAGGTTTGGGTAGCTTGCTATTCGGGCAGCATTATGGTGTTTCAAGATTAATCGAGCTGGTTCGCAGTCAGGACTTCAGTTCTCCTAAAATGCCAAAAAAAGGACTGAAGTATTTACTACAAACCAGGTTCGCAGTCAGGACTTCAGTCCTTCTAAAATGCCGAAAAAAGGACTGAAGTCCTTACTACAAACGATAACGATTAAATGTTATTTTGGTTGCTTCGACTGCGCCCCGAAAATATTATTTGGACGACTTTACAGGCTTCATAACATAGTTAGAAGGCTTAGTAGGAACTTTGCCTTGTTTCGCCATAGCTACGTAAATCATGGCTGCTACTTCCGCGCGAGTTGCTATTTTATTAGGCTGCAAAAGTGTGGGCTTCGGGTGGTTGACAACAATGCCAGCTTCCGTCGCTGCTGCTACTTTGCTGACTGCCCATTTCGGCACTTTTTTCCTATCTGTATAAACTTGTAATGTCTTGCTGGCTTTTGCTGACGGTTTCAGGTTTAAACCACTAGCTAATGCTGCGATGACTTCCACGCGGGGAACTTCTTTGTCGGGACGGAAGGCCTTGTCTGGGTATCCTTTAAGAAATCCTTTTTGTACGCTACCATCGATCGCAGGAGCGGCCGGACTGTTGTCTTTTACGTCTTTAAAATCAATCGGTTTTCGCAGCGGTTCTTTGTCGTCGGACATTCGCTGAATTAAGCGGGCTAGTTCGGCTCGCGTCATCGGTTCGTCAGGACGAAATTTGCTGTCGGTGAAATCAGTAAAGATTTTGCGATCGACTAAAGCTAGAATGAACGGACGCGCCCAATATTTTTCAGGAACATCGGAGAGTTTAATGGGCCCAACTTTTGGTTGAGCCACTTTCGGTTTGGTAATGACTGGAGGGACAGCCTTGCGCACAATTGGCGTTTGGGGAACAACGATCGCCCCCACCAGAGGAATTACTGGTAAAACCGGCCCTAAAGGTCCAACAGGCGTGGCATCCGGTTCGGCGGGAAGGACGGTTGTAGCGCGCGATCGCACATCCGAACTCGGCGACACAGGCGTTAATATTTTCAAACTGTCGGGCGTGACAGCAGGTTGAGAAAAAACCGCTGGAAATTGGAAACTTCTGGCATTCAATCGATCGGGATTTCTGCCTGTTACCCAAAAGAAAATTGCTCCTATCGTGCCGAAGGCAACCAAAATCGCAATTAATTCATCGAATCCTAGAGGGTTTCTTTTCCCTGATGGGGGTTGTGAAGAAGACATACTTGTCACCTACATATCAATGTAGCAATTAAATCACATATTTTTTGAGTCTGGTAGTGACTGAAATAAATAAATCAACTATTCCCAAGTTCTGACTGTCAATACTTGCGGCGTGGAATCGGGAGGATAAATAAAATCAACTTTTACCGATCGCGTTTCTGTCGCAGCTAACCTCAACTTTACCATCGGTTCCACAACTTGACCGACACGCTGCCACAAATGCACGTAGCGAGTTACATCGTAACCTCCATCATCTTGGTAGCGCAGCCGCACAGCACCTCGAAAATAAGGAAAATCCAACGGAGGTTGGCGAAATGGCAATCCATTTTTTGAGAGTCGATCTTCTTTTAAAGGCGTTTCCAAACTCACCGCTACCGTTTGCGGTTTTTCCGCAGTGTTATGCAGTGGCACAATCAGATCGTAGTAAACGCCGTAATTGCCGTGGGCTTCGTAGGCGGTGTCAGGATAGCGCGCCAGCAGTTTTGCTGCTTGCACTTGTTGGGTTCCCAATTTGCCTCCGCGCAAAGTCGCGATTGCATAGGATATCGCTTTTCCAGTCTCAGGAATTTTGAGATCCGTGGTATCGCGATCGACTAATCCCGCTGCCCATCCAGAACCTTGCTGCACCCCTGCCACGCGGCCGTAAATCAGGCTTCCCGAAGTCGCGCCGGGGGTGGTCGGGGTTTTGTCGCGCGGGCCTGCCAAACCGCCATTATCGAGCAATTCCTGCCATTCTTGCAGAGTCGGCGGGCGATCGCTCCCATCAGCATTTTGCTTCGCGTACATCGCCAAAGTTGCCGGATAAACCTTGCTGCTAATTTTGAGCCGCACAAAGGTAGAACGACCCTTTATAGGCTTTTCCAGACCCCGCACCGGAATCGGGCGATTCATCAGCATCGCGCGATCGCCGGCTGGAATTACCAGTTTTTCGGGAAAATCCGGCTGCCGCATTCCCCGCAACACGCTATCGACAGCCCGAATCCCCGGGCCGGAATATACTTCGCCGCCCTGACTCTCACTTTGTTCTGGTTTCTGTTTGAACGGTGCGTCTGGTTCCATCAGGTAACTGGCTGCCTGTAACACTTCCACCGTCACGGGTTCGGATCTGGGATTGTAGAGCAAAGCGCCGATATACAAAGTTCTAAAATTCAGCGGAGTGCGAGAAAAGTGGTGAGAAAACAAGTTAAATTGCCCTTGAAAGGAAAAGTTGAGGTGGGCGGCGGGGACTTTTTTGCCGTCTGGGGGAAAGGTTGAGAGCAAAATGCCTTCTTTTTTTACCCATTCGGGACTGTCGCTGTTGAAGAGGGGAATATTATCGAGTTGGCCAGGGAGCGATCGCACTTCGGTTGTTTCGACAATTTCTTCCGCTGCCGGTTTTGCGGGGATAGATTGTGCGGATTTTTTGAGGATAAATAATCCGCAGCAGCCACAAGTGCGATCGCCAGAATGCCAGCAATTCGAGACAACTCGTTTTTTTTTCTGAATCATAAGATTTGACTGCAAGCTAAACTAAAACTTGGCTACAGTCTCAACCTAAGCTATTCAAAAATTGTTCGATCTCTACGGATTATTGAACAATCTTTCATCAGCGCCTTCTGCTACTTCCGAAAGAGGGACTCCGACTCGGTTGACGAGACGCCCCGCCACTACCAAAACTCGGACTGCGCCGGTATTGATTTTGACGCGGCTGCGGCGATCGCCTCAAAGTGCTGCCGCCGTAACCCGAACCGGTCGATCGATTGGCATTTGGCGCTGCTGGATTCCGCGATGGTACGTTCGATGTGGGCGATCGCAAGCGGCCGGTCGTCCTTAAAACTTGACGGTTTCTCACAGCAGGAGGCGGAGTTTGGTACCGAGTTTGATATTGGTTAACAGCTTGGCCGTAAGTATTCCCGTACCCGCCATATCCTGTCATAATTCCAGGCTGATAGACTGGCGGCATATAATATTGCGGTCTAAATAACAAACTGCCGATCGCCTGACCTGCCAAAGCCCCAGCAAACGGCGCCCAGAAGCCCGATTGCTGCCGAACCACCGTCGTTTCTTGCTGACCTGTTTGAGGATTATTAACAGTTTCGGTAACGTTGTGAACGTACTCTATTTTAAAATCTTCTGTCAAACGCAAGGTCGCTTTATTGTTATCCAGACTTAGATAACTTTTCTTGCCTGCCGAGATTTCTTCCTCCGTCAACCGAGCCATTTGCAAATCCGTAGTGCGGTAAAGTGGCGTAGTCCCGGGGGGAGTATTCAGCAACATCAAACTGTACTCGCCATCAGAATCATCGTAGGTAGCTTGCTGTACGGGATATTGACCTTGAGTCAAGTCATTGCTTGGTGCAGAACGCACTGTATTAATATTCCCATTAGCTGGAGGATTGGCTGCCGGATTTACAGAAGTCTCTGTGCGAGGAGAACCGCAAGCAGTTGCCGTCCACAATAAAGTTAAAGCCATTAAATAAATTGTCAGTTTTCGCAGCATCATAAATAATTGGTTAGTTAGTTGTCAGTTGTCATTAGTTATTAGTCAGTTGTCATTAGTTATTAGTCATTAGTTAGTTGTCAGTTGTCATCAATATGCTTGGGTTAACGCTTTTTAGGTCGGTCATTGCGAGGAACGAAGCAATCGCAGTATCTGTGTTTCACATATAGCGGTTGTCAAAAAAGTGAGGAGAGCCTCATGCCCTATGCCCTATGCCCTCAATACCCGATCGCACTTGAGACTCAACTCCTGATTTATTCGCAGTTTGAGGACTGAAGTCCTCACTACCAACCTTTTTTCGTGAGGATTTTTCTCGTTTTTAAAGGGGAATGAGTTCTGGGAAATTGACCAAAACTTGGTCATTAGTAAGTTCGTCTCCCAACTGTGCAGGAGAAAAGTGAACTTGCACAGCTCGCAGCCTTTCCTGGTAATGTAAATTAATCACTGCTTTTAAACCGACTTTCAGCGCGCTGATATTAGCGAGGTCAGTTTCTAGGGCG
>JBDTEI010000075.1:0-4005 GCA_039922675.1 Microcoleus sp. | reverse complement strand
TAATGCGAAGTTTTGTTGTAGAAACTGTGTCGAAATGTGATTAAAGGCTTAGTATATAGTATGGCGGAAGTCTAGGGCAGGGGTAAAAAACATGAAAACTTTAACCAAAGCATCGCGCGATATTGCTGTACTTACTTCTCAAGACGTGGCAGAATTGGCTGTCCGTTTGGAGGTTGACGATTATACTGATCCTTTTGAGGGATTGAATGATTGGCATTTGTTGCGATCGCTTGCCTTTCAGCGGCCGGAGATGGTTGAACCTTATCTCCACCTTCTGGATATGGAAGCCTACGACGAAGCATAGGCTTGAAAATCTAGCTTAAAAATTAAGGACGGAATTGAGGAAGAAGTGGGCAGCATTTTTTGTTGCGGATTGAACAGATGAGTTATGGATTTATATCTGTTTTCATCTCAACTTCTTTCTTGATTCTTTTTTTATGATAAAATAGACTTTAATTACACACATCTTTGATTGATAGACTAACCGCAGATGTAAGGCGGATAAACACAGATGCAACGCAGATAATTTTAAGATAGAAGAGCGCATGAATGCAATCTTGTCTAATGAGATGAAAGGTAGACGGATTTTAATCGGTGTTAGTGGCGGGATTGCGGCTTATAAAGTTTGCGAAGTTGTTTCGACTTTAGCGAAAGCTGGAGCTGAAGTTAAAGTGATTGTTACGGATGCCGCTCAAGAGTTTGTAACGCCTTTAACTTTTGCTACTCTTTGCCGCCATCCTGCTTTTACTGACAAGGATTTTTGGCAAGCAAATCACGGCCGCCCGCTGCATATTCAACTGGGAGAATGGGCGGAAGTTTTTGTGATTGCTCCTCTGACTGCTAATACTTTGGCGAAGCTGGCGGGGGGTTTTGCTGATAATTTGCTGACTAATACTGTGTTAGCTTCTACTTGCCCGATTCTGCTGGCACCGGCGATGAATACGGATATGTGGGAAAAGCCGGCGGTGCAGCGGAATTGGCGGGAAGTGTTGGCGGATGGGCGCTATCATGCTGCGAATCCGGGGGCGGGTATGCTGGCGTGCGATCGCGCGGGTGTTGGCCGGATGGCAGAACCTGGTGAGATTTTGCCTCATATTGAGTCGCTTTTGTATACGAAGGGCGATCGAGATTTAGCGGGTAAGCGGGTGTTAATCAGCGCGGGAGGAACGCGGGAACACTTAGATCCGGTGCGGTTTATCGGCAATCCTTCGACGGGCAAAATGGGCGTAGCTTTGGCGCAAGCTGCACAGCATCGAGGGGCGACGGTGACGCTGGTACATAGTATCACTGGCGAATTACCGCTGTCAGGCGTGCGGGCGATCGCAGTTACGAGTGCCCAAGAAATGCGGCAGGCGATGCTGGAATGCTTTCGGGATGCGGATTTGACGGTGATGGCGGCGGCGGTTGCGGATGTGAAACCGGCTGATTATAGTAGTGAGAAGTTGCCGAAGCGATCGCTCCCGAATAGTTTACCATTAGCACCGGTAGCGGATATTTTGGCAGAGTTGGGAAGCTTGAAACAGCCGCACCAAAAACTCATCGGGTTTGCTGCACAAACTGGAGATATTGTCAAGCCTGCGATCGAGAAATTGCGGGCGAAGAAGCTGGATGTAATTGCCGCAAACCCGATCGATCAAATAGGTGCTGGTTTCGGCAGCAATACCAATCAAGCAATATTAATTAATGCCGCCGGTAAGCAACTAGAAATAGCACCTTGCAGCAAACTAGAAATGGCTCACCGATTGTTAGATTTTGTGCTGGAGGGGTGATATAATGATTGGTGAATTAACGACAATATTTGTAGGGGCGGGTTCACCAATAATCTTTGATTCACATTCAAAATATCTATAAACCCGCCCTGACTCATGCACAGAATGCGATCGGCCTGCAACTTCTTATAAATTAGCAGGTTCTGGGGATAACTCTAATTCCACAAAATCCGTTGATTCCGACTCAGCCGGCAACTCAATATCTGCGACACTAATTTCTATTTTAAATCCTAACGCTTCTAGCAATTCTACCAAAGTGTAAATTTCAGAACCGCCGCTTTCAGTCAGCATCTGATCAAGTTTTTCATGATGCTCTTTTGCTAACTCCGAAATATCATTCATCCTGACGCGAGCCTTAATCACCTTTCTGATGGCATTTCTCAGCAGTGCTGGTTCAGGATCTTTTTCTTCCAAGATAGCCCCGATAAATCCAGCAGCGTGTTCAGCATCTTTGAGAGATTCAATGAGAGACTCGTAATAGCTATCGCTCGTCGGCATTTTCATTTCTTTCATAGTCTGCTGAATACTCCTTCGCTTTGAGAATATCTTGTTCTTGGGTACTTTTATCCCCACTACAGAGGAGAAGTACAATTGTCTCTCCTACTTGTCTAAAATAAATCCGGTAGCCCGGGCCGTAGTTGATCCTGAGTTCAAAAACTCCTTGTCCTACTGACTTATAATCCCCGAAATTGCCGAGAATAACTCGCTCAAGCCTTGCATCAATTTTAACTTGGGCTTTGCTATCTCGTAGGGAATAGTACCACTCTAAGAACGGAATCCTGCCATCGGGTCGGATGTAACGTCGAATTTCCCTGGGTTGTACTTCCATAATTTTATCTTAATCTTTGCCAATTTCTATAATAAGCACGCGCGGCGTAGCTATCCCGTAGGGAATCGCCACCGCATTCAAAAAGCAAATCATACTTAAGACAGAGGCATTCTACCAATAAAATAGTAAACCTTGTTTGAGGAAACAAAGTTTAAATCAAACAGGGAATTGTCAATGAATTTAAAATCGATCGCCAAAACCAATCTACTACTCAGCAGCCTGATAATTAGCCTCGGATTGCAAACACTTCCAGCCGCCGCCGCAGTCACCGACGCGCAAGTTTCCGCCCTTGTAGAAGCGCTGCGACAAGCCGCGCCACCGCAAACCGCAAATGACGGAATGTACAGTCAGTGGCAAGTTTTACCAGGGAATATTTCCCGCTGGGCAAAATTCTGTACCAAACAAGATTTAACACCCCAACAATTTGAAGCCGACCCGAAAAAAGCCAAATTAATTGTTACCTGTATCGTGCGCGATTTGCTGCGCGACGAATACAAAGCTAGCACTAACAATGAATTAACCGCTGTACGCCGCGCCGCTTGCTGGTGGATGACTGGGGAATCCGCAGCTTGCAAAAGTGGCGCAACTGCTACTTTTGCGGATCGGGTGGTCAGGATTTACCAGCAGCAGGCTAAAAAGTAAGGTTTGTGCTGCGGGATTTAGATTTTTTTGACCGCTGATTAAGCCAGATTAGCGCTGATCAATGCAGATTTGCGATCGGTTTCATTCCCCGATCGCCAATTCATCTTCTTTTAAAATAACTCTTAGCCTAAATCCTAGCGTATCCAATAACGCGATCAAAGTGTAAATTTCAGAAGCGCCACTTTCGGAAATAATTTTATCTAGTTTCTCGTGGTGCACTTTAGCTGGCTTTGAGAGATTGTTCGCCCGCAAACGCGCATCAATTACGTCTTGAAATTCCGCCCGCAGTAGTTGAGAATCCGGTGAGTCTGCTGTCTTTAGCCACACTCAGGTAAGCCGCAGCTTCGGCGGGATTTTGTAGCGATTCAATTAGTGCATTTAGCCAGCTATCACTGGTTGGCGCTGTCACGTTCTTCATAAGACTTGTATTGCATTCATCCCCAAATTATCTTGAAATTATCTGCGTTGTATCTGTGTCGATCTGCCTAATATCTGCGGTTTCTGTATCGATGAAAGATTTATGCAATTCAAGTCTATTTTCCGCCTGACTTCTCATCAACTTCTGCACACTCCCCAACGCCCGATTTAATTCGTAACTCTTTCTTTCCGAATTCTGCAAAAAAGCTTGCTGTTCTTCCTCAATCATTAACACATCCTGCCGCACCAAACCATCTAATAATTTTTGAGCGGCACCGAACAAACTATCTTTGATAAACCTGCGAAACCAAACAGGCAATTTGTGCAGCCGCCAAAACGCATTTAATG
>JBDTEI010000074.1:0-3313 GCA_039922675.1 Microcoleus sp. | reverse complement strand
TGGCGGAATTGGATAACTTTTTTCGGGATGCTTGTGCTGATGCTAAACCAAAGTCGATCGAGGCAATCGATCCGGCGGCGGCGGTGATTTATCCGATTATTTTAAGCGATCGTTTGGAGGTAATTTTATCAATTCCCGGCAAGCCTTTGCGCCGCTACAGGACTAAGAAGTCTCAAGCCGAGTTAGAAACTGCCTTCAGACTAGCCAAAAATACCATCAGGCCTTCTGCTTTTCGCCGCGACAGGTTCCCACCTATTCAAGAGGTTTACAACTGGTTAATCCGCCCCGCAGAGGCGGATTTGACTGCCAGCGGGATTAAAACGCTGGTATTTGTGCTTGATGGTTACTTGCGAAATCTGCCGATGGCGGTACTACACGATGGCCAAAAGTTTTTGGTAGAAAAATACAGTATTGCTTTGGCGCCGGGACTGCAATTGCTGGCACCGAAACCGCTGAGTCAAGTAAAGTTAAAAGTGCTGATTGGTGGCCTGTCGGAATCGCGTCAAGGCTTCTCGGCTTTGCCGGGGGTGAAACAGGAACTTGAACAAATTTCAGCCCAGATGCCGGCGAGTGAGCTGCTGAATCAAGATTTTGTCAGCGGGCGGTTGCACGATCGCATTAAAGCTTTGTCTTACCCGATCGTGCATTTGGCAACTCACGGTCAGTTTAGCTCGAATGCGGCGGATACTTTTATTGTGACTTGGGACGAGCGGGTGAATGTTAAGGAGTTCGATCGACTTTTGCGATCGCGCACTGGGGAGAAACAACAGCCGATCGAACTTTTGGTGTTGAGTGCTTGCGAAACTGCTTCCGGCGATAACCGGGCGGCTTTGGGTTTAGCTGGGGCCGCAATTCGATCGGGTGCCCGCAGCACAGTCGCCACCCTTTGGCAAGTCAACGACGAATCTACAGCTCTTTTTATGACTGAGTTTTACCGGCAGCTTGCTGCTTCTAAAAGCAGCAAAGCCGAAGCCCTCCGCAACGCTCAATTAACCCTGCTGCAAAACCGAGAGTATCAAAATCCCTATTTCTGGGCGCCTTTCGTGCTGGTGGGGAATTGGCAGTAAGTTGACAGTTGACAGTTGGTAGTTGACAGTTGACAGTTGACAGTTGACAGTTGACAGTTGACAGTTGACAGTTGACAGTTGACAGTTGACAGTTGACAGTTGACAGTTGACAGTTGACAGTTGACAGGCTCTGTGCATGGGAACCGATATCTAGAGGCATAGCCTCGCCTGGGAAAAAATTTTTGGGACGGGCTCTCCGGCCAGTCCCAGCCACCAGAAAAAACCATCTTTGTGGGACGGGCATCTTGCCTGTCCCAGCTATTTTTGCAATCTTGTCTAGGCTTGTTGCAGCCAATCCGTTACCAAGAAACCGGGTTTCTCGGCCCTGGGCGCAAATCTTGGAAAAATGCCTGTGCCCAGTTTGTGTTGGTTTTTTGTTAAAGATTGTAAACTGTTAACGAGTGCTTTCTGCATCTGATATTTTTTCGAGGAGTCTTATGAAGCAACTTTTGATAGCTGAGCGCTTTTGCCTGATTGCCCACGTCTTGTCAATGGCTTTTGGATTGGCAGGGTTGCTGCTGATTTTACCCCGTCCCGAATTGGTGATGAATTTACCGCCCGCTGGACAAACTTTGTTCCAATGGGGGATGGCTGGAGGTGGAGTAGTTTATATCATTTTTGGTGCCGCAGCGGTTGCTCTATATGCCTATCGGACGTTGGGCCTGGGCGCAACTCTGACATTTTTGCTGCCTTCTGTGTTTTTATCTTTGAGTAGCGAGTTGTTGGGAACCAGTACGGGTTTTCCCTTCGGCCATTACCACTATTTGAGCGGTTTGGGCTACAAAATTGCAGGGCTGGTGCCGTTTACAATTCCCCTGTCGTGGTTTTATCTAGGACTGGTTTCATATATAATTGCTCGCGCTGGAGTCGCGGGTGGTAAAGGCGAACTGAACTGGGTGCGTCAAATAGGGGCGATCGCCCTTGGCGCTCTATTATTGACAGCTTGGGATTTTGTACTAGATCCGGCGATGAGTCAAACTTCTGTACCTTTTTGGGAGTTTGAGGAACTTGGGGCTTTCTTTGGGATGCCTTACCGCAATTTGGCGGGATGGATGGGCACTGGAGCTCTGTTTATGTCTGTAGCAGCTTTTTTCTGGAGAACAAGATCGATTAAATTAGAGCGATCGAAAATGGGTTTGCCGTTAATTGTTTATTTGGTAAACTTTGCTTTCGGAGCGATTATCACTGTCACTTCGTTGGATTCTCGGTTCTGGTTCCCGACATCCTTAGCTGTGCTTCTGGGTGTAGTTCCGGCGATCGTATTAAGCAGGATTGCTAAACCCGCAGTAGATGACATCACTGAAGCAATTCCGTCTTTGGAATCGGCTCTCAAGGCTGAAATTCCATCTCAGCGCGTCGGCGCTTTGCGTAAGTAAGCGGCTGATTTGGCGAAAATTTACACGAAGTTTTGAGCTAATTTAAAAACCCGGTTTCTTGTCAAAACCGGGTTTTTCAGCAGCGATATTTTAAGACCAAATTCCTGTAAGATGTTTGAAGGCAAAATTTTATGAATTTTTTTTAATTGATACCAGCCGTAATTCCCAATTGCTCAATTCTTCAATTTAAAATCTAAAATCTAAAATCCAAAATAGACATGATCTCCCCCAACCTGCCAAATATCTTGACAAGCACCATCCCTGCGGCACTCTTGCTGCTACAATTACCCGCCGCCGCCCTTTTAATGTCGCGGTTAATTAAAGGCCCGTCGCGCATCCCGCCCCTAGAACCGGATTCGCCAACGCTGGAGTTACTGGGTGCTTGTACGGCGGTAGTGCCGACTTTGAACGAAGCAGAGAGAATTGCGCCTTGTTTGGAAGGATTGAGCCGCCAAAGTTACGAACTCCGAGAGGTTGTGGTTGTTGACAGCTATTCGGTAGACGGAACCGGAGATTTAGTCAAAGCTGCCGCCGAAAAAGACCCCCGGTTTCGGTTGATTAACGACGATCCGCTACCAGCGGGCTGGGTTGGTCGTCCGTGGGCGCTGAATTGGGGTTTTTTGGCAAGTTCCGAGAAGTGCGAGTGGATTTTGGGGATAGATGCGGATACTCAGCCGCATCCGGGTTTGATTGCGAGTTTGCTGAAGACGGCTGCTGCGGGAAATTATGATTTGATTTCGCTGTCGCCGCAGTTTATCCTCAAGTATCCGGGGGAGTTGTGGCTACAGCCTGCTTTGTTAATGACTTTGGTTTATCGCTTCGGGCCCACGGGAACTGGGGGAGATGTGCCGGAACGGGTGATGGCAAATG
>JBDTEI010000073.1:0-15047 GCA_039922675.1 Microcoleus sp. | reverse complement strand
TTTTTGGACGATCCGTCCATTGATGTATTCGCTGGCGGGTTCCGTTTCCGGCAGCTTCAGAAACTCTTCTAGGGTAAGGCTTTTAGTGGGAGTCTGTAGCATTTTCAGGTTTCCTGAACAGAGGCGAGTTGAGATTCAAATACTTGTTATTCTACTTTCAGGCGATCGCCCGCGCGATCAAAACGGCGTCACCGCCTGTAAGTGCAGCTTCGAGCCCAACTGTGGATGCTCAAAGGAAAGTTCCCGCGAGTGCAAGTGTAGTCGGTTCGCAGCAGCGCGACATCCGTAAAGTCGATCGCCCAAAATCGGTATCCCCAACCCTCGGATATCCGCCGCATGAACCCTCAATTGATGAGTGCGTCCCGTCAGTGGCAAAAACTCCACGCGAGTATAATTTCCCTCCTTCGCCATTACGTGAAAGCGAGTAACGCTGGGTTTTCCGCACTCCCAATTAACTTGCTGAACCAGAGAATTTTCCGGGTCTTCTTTCATCGGTAGTTCGATCGTCCCCGCCTCTATGTTGACAGTCCCCGAAAGCACTGCTTCATAAACTTTGTGAACCCGCCGTTTCTCAAATTGCTGCCTGAGTAGACTGCTAGTTTCTTTGTCCCGCGCCAGCAGAAAAATCCCCGATGTTCCCAGATCTAACCTGTGCACCGCAGTCAGTTCTAACCCGTCCGGTAACAAGTTTTGCAGGCGACTGAGAACGCTATCTTGATTTTCCAGATAACGACCTGGAACTGACAGCAACCCCGAGGATTTATTAATCGCAATCAACCATTTGTCTTCATAAACAATCGGCAGCATTTGCTGGGGATTAGTCACGGGTAAGATGCCCGTTCCACAAGCGAAATTATTAGTAGTTGCGGGAATTTTGCCTGTTTTACAAGATTTTTTATGACTTGTGGGGCGGGCTTCGATGCGGTCATTTAAAGGCTGATTTACACTTGTTTTTAATGCGAATCTTGACAGAATTTTGCTATTAGCTGGCGATGTAAAATCCGGGTAAGATTTCGGTTCCGAAACAATTGGATTTTGTGGCAGTCCAGACAGCAAAAAACCCATCAACGGCTGACACCGATCGCCGCAAGCACCATAAAATTGTCCCGGAACTTTGTCACCCGATGGCGGCCCCCACCAAAACTCTGCCATTGCTAGCGGTTTCAGATTTTGTACTGCCGCGCAGTGCAGCAATTTGGGCGCGCAGCAGTCACCGGTGCCAGTGGGAATAGAATTAGTTGGCATTAATTCCTGGAGCGATCGCGATTTTCCCAAAAAATTCACCAGAGTGTAAGCAGCGTGCATCTGCGTCTGAAGTTCGCGGGAAAGTTCTTTTCGCTGCTGTTTCAGCGTCCGCATCCGCCCGTCAGCATCTTCAATTAATTGTTTTAGTGGCTGCAATGTTTCATCCCGCTGCCGTTTCCATTGTCTGCGTTCAATTCCCTCTAAACGGCTTGCTTGATTCAGTTCTTCGAGGGCTATTTCGAGTGTTTCTGCTGCAAGACTTTGACACAGTAGCTGGCGTTTTTCGGATCGCTGCTGCTTGCAATTGCGGTGGCGCGCATTCAAAACTTGCAATTGCAATTCAAACTCGCCCAATAAGGCTGTATACTCCTGTCGCTGCGGGAGTTGATTGAGTGCAATCAGTTCCTGTTTCATCGCCTCCAATTGAGTCAACGTGCGGGCTTCCTCGAATGCAACTCGCGATCGTCCCGGAATCGGCGGCACCCAGCCGTCAACAACGCTGCAACCGTTCAGCAGCCCCGAAAATGCTTTGAGAATCCGCTGTTCCCCCCAAGGCATTTCCACCAGTAAGATGCCGTACATCTTGCCCTCGCGATCGTAGGAATCGTCAGCAGCAAGGTACTGCATCAAACCCCGGGCGATCTCCTCAGACATTCGAGTGCGGGGCAGTCTCAGCAGATCGCCGCTTTGAGGGCAATGGCCTTCGTACCAATAACTGGGGCCAGAGTCGATCGACTCCCGAGCTCCGTCTGTCAAGCAGTCGGTGAAATCTAAAAGCGCGTGCAAGATAAACATATTAAATTTGGTTGGAAATCTGAATCAGGAGATATTTATTTTTGTGCTGCCTGAATTGTACAATCGTATACCGAAAGTAGGAGCAGTGCATAATTTTATACACATACAGTTAAGTAAAGATAATTTGTCGCAGCAGACCAGACCTGATATGGTAAATTGGTTTCAAAACAGCAACGAGTTAAGAAAAGCATAAGTTAATATATAAGACCGCCAGCTTGTTATCCCACTAATTTTTTTATGTGCAAGGCGTATGCCAGACCTCTCGACTTCTACCACGGAAAACTCCTCAAACCCCCAATCAGCTCTGCTGCCGCCGATTTTAAGAATTTTTGCAGCATTTCCAGATTACGATCGGGGCAATAGACAGTACGCATCGGGAAGGTACGAAGCGGCAATCATTTGCTACGGAAAAGCGGTGCAAATTAAGCCTGATTGGGCCAGGGCGTGGCTGAATCTAGGCAAAGCTTACAAGCAACTGCACTCCTGGGCAGAAACGGTGGCGTGCTGCGATCGAGCTATAGCAATTAATCCCGAAGAATATTGGGCTTGGATGCTTCGTGGGACAGCATTGTTAAGTTTGCAAAATCACTCAGAGGCGATCGCAACTTTAGACAAAGCAATTGAAATCAATCCAGAAAAGCACGAAGCTTGGTATCAGCAGGGCAGAGTTTTAGAGGAATTGCAGCAGTGGGATAAAGCAGCAACCTGTTACAAAAAAGCAACCCAAATTCACCCAAATTTGCCCGCGATGTGGTATAGGCAAGGCAACGTCTTGCTGCAAGCCTCGCGCTATGCTGAAGCCGTGGCGGCTTACGAGCGCGCCCTCAAACTCGTCCCTACTAATTGGGAAGCTTGGCTGAACAGAGGTTTGGCTCTAATGAAGGCGGAACGCTACGCAGAAGCTGTAACTTCTTACGATCGCGCCATTCAACTGCAACCACAAAACAGTCTGGCTTGGTTCAATCGGGGCATTGCTTCGGCAAAATTGCATAAATATGGAGAAGCAGTCACAGCTTACGATCGCGTGCTGCAACTGCAACCCAACGACTGCGAAGCTTGGTTGTACAAAGGAATGGCCCTGAGACACCAGTGGCGCGATGGGGCAATTGCTTGTTTCGATCAGGCAATTCAAATGAATCCCGCTTATCCCGAAGCATGGATCGGACGTGGCCAAACATTGTCAGAATCAAGAGATTATGAAGGCGCGATCGATGCTTTTGACCAAGCCATTCAAATTAATCCGAATTTCCCCGAAGCTTGGCTGGGTAGAGGCATCGCCCTAGCAGAATTGGAACAGTATAAAGATGCGATAATCGCTTACAGCAATGCCCTCCAAATTGAAGGAAATTTTCTAGAAGCTTGGAATTCGCGAGGCGAAGCTTTAGAAAAATTGGAGCAATACGAAGAAGCGATCGCCTGTTTTGATAAAGTAATCTCTCTGAGTTCAGAAGCAGAAATTACATCAAAAGTAGGATTGCAGCAAGGCGCAGCGCTGGAAAAATTGCAGCGTTACGAAGAAGCAGTCGCAGCTTACAACCGCGTAATTAAAAACGTGCCAGACAATTTTGAAGCTTGGTTAAAACGTGGCAGCGCCCTATCAAACTTGGAACAGTACCAAGAAGCTCTAGCATCCTACGATCGAGCAATTACTATCTGGCATGACAACTATCAAGGCTGGGTGCAGCGAGGCCTGGTGCTGGGGAAAATGCAGCGCTATTCCGAAGCACTTGTCGCTTTTGACCAAGTGATTCAACTCAAGCCCGACAACTGGGAAGCTTGGGCGCAGCGCGGCGACGTTTTGCAAAAATTGCAGCGGACTCAAGATGCAATTAGTTCTTACGGAGTCGCCCTAGAAATCAAACCAGATTACTACGAAGCTCTAGTCAGTCGAGAAGAATTGAGACTCAAAGATGCAATTTCAGGAAAATGGTAAGAAGGAACAGTTGACAGTTGACAGTTGACAGTTGACAGTTGACAGATGAAAGTAAGGAAGAAGGAATAAGGAAAAACTTACCTAGATATCTCTTCTTCTCTCTTTCTCTGCGTTCTCTGCGCCCTCTGCGGTACAAAAAAATCTAATTCAACAATCTAATAATATTGCTCTATCCCGATCGATCGCAATGGCAAAAGTAATGAATTATAGGCAAATATTAACAGATCCGACTGATCACAAAAATGACACAATCAGACAACTCGATCGCAGTTGCGAGTTCCACTTCCCAACTACCAAACCAAACTTCGCTACAGCAAGCAGATCAGGCAATTTCCGAATTTGAACGCTCGAATCTGCTCAGCTTTTGGCCAGCTTTAAACAAGACCCAAATCATCGCCGAAATGCGATCGCGTATCCACGATCCCTTTCAAGTAAATCAAGGCGGACAGCCTTTTTGCGGCCCCGCCGCCGTCACCTTTGCACTCTCGACGCGCCGCCCCCTCCGCTACGTAGAAGTTCTGTCAAGGGCGATCGATCTCGCGTTAGCTTTGATGTCTACACTTGGGGCAAAAAAATGCGCGTAGATATTCCTAAGAGTTCTTTTGAGAATTATTTTTGGGTCGCTATTGCAGGGTACTAAATCCGATGCCATCGCAGACAGAACCTGGAAGATTAGAGATTGACTCGAAAGATGAATCCGAGGCTCAAAATATTTATCTCTAGTGGTACAGGCATGATGCCTGCCCAGTCATAAAATATCCTAATCTCAGTTATAAATGATATCGGGCAATATTCTCGATCAAACCCAATCAACCGGCTAACAGCGACGCAAGATATCAGCCCTCAGCTCGATCCCGCAGCAAAAAACCAAGGTGATTAGGCCAAGAGTGCAAGATGTCCGTTATCAAGAATACTTTCTGTGGGAGATTTCCCGACGGCACCCTAAATAGAAAATTAGGACAGGCGATTGCTGATTCTGCTGGCTTCATGTTATAGTAGTTTTTCAAGAATTAAATTCGGTTGCGTAGTTTGTTGCTATTTATTTACAAGCGTCTCTCCGAATCTAAGTCTCTGCACCCTAATGATTCTGGAGATTTTATGTCTATTTACGTTGGTAATCTTTCCTACGAGGTATCATCAGAAGACCTCAGTTCAGTGTTTGCCGAGTACGGTACCGTTAGCCGAGTTCAACTGCCAACAGACAGAGAAACAGGCAGAATGCGGGGCTTTGCTTTTGTTGAAATGGCAAGCGAAGCAGAAGAATCAGCAGCCATCGCAGCCCTAGACGGTGCTGAGTGGATGGGCCGCGACTTGAAAGTCAACAAAGCTAAACCTCGCGAAGACAACAAACGCTCTTCGGGTGGCGGCGGCGGCTGGGGCGACAAGGATCGCTCTTCACGACGCTACTAAGCTTTGAAACTAAAAATTTGAGTTTTGGTAGTTGACAGCAAGTGCGAATGCTGGTTTTTTCTGGTTGTTCGACTCGCAAAATATAACTCCCAAATCTCTCAGTTAGTTTAGCCCCCTCCTTCGAGTGAGGGGGCTTTGTTGTTGGCAAAAAATTCCACTAGGTACGCCCGTCGCGCAGCGGAAAGCCTAACTCGCAATTCTGTATCGTGATTAACTGCTTTTTTCAAGAAGCTTTCGGGATTTCTGGGCCCAAGTCCTGTAAACTGTCAAACTAGAATTAAGCACAAAGAAAAGTTAGAATAACGGCAAAAGTGATATTGCTTAAAAAAACAATCTTTAGTGAAAACTAGCCGAGAAAACCAGCCAGACCAGCAAATATATTGATTTTGCTTGAATAAAGATGCCTAAGGTCTACAGCACGGCGGAACTCATTAAAATCCTCGCAGAAGAGCGCCAAGCCTGCTTGCACGGGCGGCGTCTCAATTTGACTGAAACTCCTGCTACAGGGAACCCCGTGATTGACCGCTTTCTCACATCTGAGGGCGTTCAAAAGTTCACTGCTTATCAAAATTTTAAGGCGGCCGTGCACGAATACCAGCGGGAACATCAAGTTTCTGGGATTGTCTGGCGGGAAATGGCGGTTAAAGGTAATACTCTACGCTATCCGGGAGTGGATGACGAATTAATCGCTCTATCGGTTGATTTGATAACGCTGAAGGCTGCTAAGACTGCGATGTTGGAATTCTGGCAGCGGGTAACTGCGGGGATGGATTTGTATTTGAGTATTAACAGTGGGAAGGACTTTAGATCGATCGAGCCTATCGATGTAGAGGCTATAGCCCAGCGCACAGAATGGGCCAGTCTCTCGAAGTGGGAAAAGTTGGATTTTCTCGAAATTTTGTTGCAGTTGGGCTGGGGGAAGCCGGAGGAAGCCTATTATAAGCGGGGATGGCCGACATCCGGTAGCGAGTACATTCATGCCGTCAAACCCGGACAGCGGCCGATTTGTTAATTAGTCAGTAGTCAGTTGATAGTTGATAGTTGATAGTTGACAGTTGACAGTTGAGAAGTAGGGGGCGTAGTAGACACAGCTTTAGTTTGTTGACCTCATACGTGAACCCTAAAGTAATAATTCAGAAGTTAATGGATGCACTCACCATTTTAGAAACCGGGTTTCTTTCGATATTTCTCGTTCCTGTTCTCAAAAATCGTAGAAACCCGGTTTCTTTCCCTCACACTAACTAATGACAACTGCCCACTGTTAACAGTTAACAGTTAACTCTCAACTGACCAAGCATCAACTGTCAACTGTCAACTGACAAAGCATCAAGCCAAACCACTGATTTGGATCTGTCCAAACTTGCACCGGCTTTAAACCGCGCTGCGAAAGATCTGCCTTTACCGTATTGAGATTAAACTTGCGCGAAATTTCGCTGCGGATAGTTTCTCCGGCGGCAAATTCCACCGTTAAATCGAGTGCGCGTAATTTTACTGTTTGCGCTTTCTTACTTTTTAAGTGCATTTCAATTTGACATTGTTCTTGATTGTAAAAAGCCCAATGCTCGAACTGTGCTAAATCAAAATTTCCCTGATACTTGCGATTTAAATGCCGCAGCATATTCAAGTTAAAGGCTGCGGTCACTCCTTGACTGTCATCGTAGGCTGGCTCTAAAATCTCCTTAGATTTATCCAAGTCAATTCCCAGTAAAAAATACTCTCCGGGCTGCAATGCGCCGACAATTTGCGAGAAGAATAGATCGCATTCTTGAGGGTTGAGATTGCCGAGGGTACTGCCTAGAAAGCAAATCATTCGGGTTGGCAACGGCGACGGTGCAATTTTAGCTAAGGCTAATTCGTAGGTGCTGACAAGTCCGTGAATCTGAAGCGAGGGATAATCTGCCAACAGTTGACAAGCGCTGCTTTCTAGGATGGTAGGGCTGATGTCGATCGGCAAATAGTGCAGGGGATATTCCAATTTGCTGTAAGCATCGAGGAGAATCCGGGTTTTGGTGGAACTGCCGCTACCGAGTTCGACGATTTCGCACGGGCCCGTCAAATTTGCGATCGCCCCTGCGCACTCTTGCAAAATCGCCGTCTCCGTGCGTGTCACGTAGTATTCTGGCAACTGACAAATCAACTCGAACAGCTTCGATCCGCGATCGTCGTAGAAATACTTGGGAGGCAGGGTTTTGGGGTTTTGAGTCAACCCGCTAACGACTTCGCTACCTGCGTTGATTTCTGCGGGTGTGGGTGCTGTCGCGCTCACCAGGCGCTCTAAGTGCAGGCGATTTTCCTTCGTTGAGGCTTGGTTTGTCGTGTCCGACAGTCTTGGGGATTTCATAGAGTCAAATTAGGATGCACCAGTGGTTATAGCACAGGGTCGTTTTGCGAAAAATCAGGCTTAAGCCTGATTTTTTATGTCGCTCTCGGTTCTATATTTTCTCACTAAATGGCGATCGCATCCACAAATTGAAACTTACAAATAATTTTCCCAAGTTTTTTTACTTAATGTTTTGAAATGCGATTGATCTTGCAATACGGTTCACTTAGGGAAGTCCGATCAGCAAAACGATGTGACAAAAATATACTGCGATTGCTCTCCCGAAGCGCAATGACAAAAAAGCGTTAAGTGAACCGTATTGATTTATTTTGACATTTAGCAAGCAAATTCCCCCATATCCTCTAAACTTCTTACTTAAATGTTTGATTGATCAACCGCAGATATAAGATAGATAAACACAGATTAACGCAGATGATTTCAAGATAGGAAAGCGAATAAATGCAATCTTGTCTATTGCAGTTATAATTTTAGCCTAAACTACTTGGCGCAGCGAAAACCAGCGATAATTTGCCGCACGCCCGGATAGTACCAATTCCGAAAACTCGATCGCATTGCTTGAGGAAATGTCGCCCAACTCCCGCCTTTCAAAACCCGGTGTTCTCCATCAAAATAAACTTGAGAATATCCCTTGTAAGGATAACTTTCAAATCCTGGATAAGCGTCAAATGTGGAAGCAGTCCACTCCCAAACATTACCCAACATATCGCAGCAGCCTGTCGCACTCGCTCCTTTTGGAAAGGCGTCAACTGGCGATGTGTTTGCAAGATTATTCCCGTGATTGCACAGGCTGGCATTTGGCTGTGCTTCTCCCCAAGGATAGGTGCGATTTGTTTGATTTGCTGCATCCCAACTCGCTGCTTTCTCCCATTCGGCTTCTGATGGTAAACGCTTTCCGGTAAAGTTACAGTAGGCTTCGGCTTCGTACCAACTTACGCCGCAAACTGGATGGTTGTGGAAAGCTGGATTTTCTGACCAGTAAAGCGGGCGATCGACTAAATGAACTTTTTGCCATTCCCAGCCCTCAGGAGACCACCAATCGCGGTTCTGATACCCGCCGGATGCCATAAAATCTCGGTATTGACCGCAAGTGACGGGATAGCGATCGATCGCGTATGCTTCTAAATAACACAGGTGGCGCGATCGTTCATTATCCAAAGCCTCAGCAGCATCGCTTCCCATATAAAACTGCCCGCCCGCAATTTCAATCGCTGGGGAATCGGTAATGGGGAATTGGTAATTGGTAATTGGTAATCGGGAATCGGTAATTGGTAATCGGGAATCAGTAATTAATCTTCCTTCTTCCTCCTTCCCTCTTCCTTCTTCCTCCTTCCCTCTTCCTTCTTCCTTCTTCCTTCTTCCTTCTTCCTTCCTGTGCATTTGCAACACAAAAGCAACAGTTTCGCAGTGCTGGCTTTCGTGCTGAATAATAAACCGCCAGAGAAGTTCTTGCTGGTCGATCGGTGCAACTTCCAAATAATCTAACACCTGTTTTCTCACCGTATCCAGATATAGTTCAACTTCTGGTAAAGCCGGCAGAAAAACCCGTTGTTTTTTTGGCAAAATATCAGCAGCAAACAGTTGGTGATACTCAGGAAAAACTGGCTTCAATCCAGCACACCGCTGCAACAGCCACAAATCCTCTGTATAAGCAATGTGACCTAAGTGCCAACCAACCGGACTGAAATCAGGATGAGCTTGGCGGTAGAAAGTATCAAAATCGATATCTGCAAATAGTTTGAAAGTGCCGCTGCGACACTGCTGCAAATCGCGATAAATTGCCTTTCTACAAGATTGGATAGATTTGGATATCACTGTCTACTCCCGTACTGATAATGCTCTGGGCTGGACACTCGTGCCAATTGCCAGCAAATAAAGGCTCAGAAGCAATGATGACAGCTTCTGGGAAATTCAGATCGTCCCGCACCCAATAAAGGGAAGGAGGGGCTTTTGGAGAAGCAAAGCGAGAGGCAACGAGCTGCTTTCCGTCGCTGATAATGATATTAGCTGAAAATTCTACTTGGTGAAGGTTTGCTAGCTCAGCCAAGGTTTTCAGGCAGTTTTGCAAAGCAGCTTCTAGAGTCAGATTGCCGGCTGTTAATTCATTGACAAATAAGCCGAAGATGTGTTCTGAATCTGTAGTGCCGTTGATAGATTGATAAACGGTATCGCTAAGCCGATCGCGAATTGGTCTGTAAAGAGTTTGCCGAAAATTCTGCACGAAGCCGTTGTGTACGAACAACAGGCGATCGTTCCCAAACGGCTGACAGTTGCTCAAATCGAGAGCTTGTCCTGAAGTTGCACTGCGAACGTATCCGATCGCGCATTTTGATTCAACGTATCGGCTGATACTCGGAAGATTGATGTCGTTCCAAATAGGCTGTACATTTTTATAAGTAAACGGGTCTGTATCGAGGTGCGGGTGATACCAACCAATACCAAAACCGTCAGCATTAACAACGCCAGAAGTCATCAAGCGGGGCTCGTAACTCTGCACAATTAGCGAATGTTCGGGCTTGTACAGAAGAGTATCGAGTAAAATCGGCCCGCCGAGGTAGCCAAGCAAACGGCACATAAAATTTTGTAAGCCAACAGATTAGCATTCTAAATCATTTGCCAGGAAATTGCAGATCGCCCATCTTCAACACGCTCGATCGCCAGTTTTTTGTAGGCTGCTGCCAGCATCTCCGTACAAACGGTACAGTAAAGGTAGAACCCCAGCAGCACAAGGAGACTTTTGAATGTTCCTCGACGAACTCATCCCAGTGGTCAAAGAATTGATCCAACAGCCGATCGCCTTTGCGGGCGGATTTTTTTCAGGCCTGCTTCGACTCAACCTTCACGAAGATCCCGTTAGAAGCTGGATCGACGATCAAGCAGGTTCAACTTCCTACACTGCTCCTTCCGCCGAAGCAACCAACGCTAAAAGCGCGGGGCCTCAGTCAATCTCGATCGACTAAGGAGAATCACTAACTAGACCTCTTGCAAAAATCTTCGAGTCATAGAGCAACCGCAGATATCGGGCAGATAAACACCGATTGACGCAGATGGTTTCAGGGTATTTTCGGATTTTTGCAAGAGGTCTACTATTGCAGTCAGTACACAGGGCTTGTCAGTATGGCAAGCCCTTTGAGTCAGATTCGGTGCCGAGTTGTCAGCTAGATAGCACTTGACAGTAAAATTAACTGGTTATTATAGATGGACAACAAGTTTAGTTCGATCGACATGACTATCTATATTGGAAATCTGTCTTACCGCGCCACCGAAGAAGACCTGAAATCAGTATTTGCAGAGTACGGCACAGTCAAGCGAGTTGTCTTACCTACCGACAGGGAAACCAGTCGGATGCGCGGTTTTGCATTTGTTGAGATGATGGAGGATGCCCAAGAAGACGCTGCAATTGCCGCCTTAGACGGTGCTGAGTGGATGGGGCGCCCCTTGCGAGTGAACAAAGCTAAACCGAAAGAAGAGGGCGATCGAAGCGCAGGTATCAACAGGAACAGCGGATATTAGTTCCCGATGCGGCGGTTGACATCCTCTCTCAACTCACCTGATGCCCAAGTGCGCAAGTAGGGCCCAATTGCTAGCAGCAGTTGGTTGTGGGAATGCAATGTCAAATCCGCTGCACAAAAACATCGACTTTTGATCCGTTGTACTTGATTCCTACTTTTGGAGGAAGACAAAATTGGCGCGCGGGAGTATTTTAACCCGATTTCTTCGCGGATACCTCGCTGCTCAAACCAAGATTTATGAGGAGAAACCGGGTTGATCAGGGTCAATCTTAGAAAGAGTAGATTCGCCCTTTTTCATCAATATAAACTGACCGATCTTGCCTAGTGCGACCGTCTGATGTGGTGATGCGAACCGTCACAATGTTTTGCTTGGCGTCAACATTATAGTCGTATTTTAAAGTTGTGCTTCCTGCTTTGACATTAATTGGAATATTGGCAATATCGCCGGTGCGGTTGCTGATCCGAACTATGATATTTTTGCTGCCTCCCACGCCTAAGGATGACAAGCCAACACCTGATTCACCGTATTCTAGGTTTAATCCGGTTTCATTTAACAGTCTGAGGGTTATGTTGCGAGTAGTGTCTACCTGCGCTTTAGGTTGCCAGAATCCTGGTTTTGTCCCGCCGTCAGTTGCAGGTTGAGACAATGCTGGATGGGGATGCAGACAGCCGAGGACGGCAAGTATTGCTGCGGTTGCAATAATTTTTGATTTCACTGTTTGTTCCTCCGGGTCAAATATTGGTGATATTTCTATCCTAGCTTGAAAATCCGATGTTTTTAATTTGCGAGTTAGGTTTCCAAATCGGGCCCAACCGGAAAAATTAATGGTTAAGCGCAATAGGTCTCTGCCGAAACCTGGTTTATGTAATGGTTGATATTGTTGACCTTTGCATCGGAATAATAATTTTTGTGCTGGGTTCGCGGGAAACTGGTTAATTGTTAACGATCGATCGCGCGGCATCTAGGAGTAGGCGCTGTTCGGCGCGGGCGATCGCCCTGCAAGTTTGTTCTACAGTATCGACATTGACCGAAATAGACGAAATTCCCCACCGCACCAAGGATTCAACTATCTCGGGATACAAGGCTGGAGCATCCCCGCAGATAGAACAAGGAATGCCCGCAGCCCCGGCACCAAGGATGAATTGCTCGATCGCCCTCATCACTGCTCGATCGCGCCCGTTGAAACCACCTGCTACCTGTGCGGAGTTGCGGTGAATTCCTAACAGAAATTGAGTTAAATCGTTGGTGCCGATGGAAATTCCTTGAACTCCGGCTTTTACGTAATCTGGCAATAAAAATAACACCGAAGGAACTTCCGCCATAATCCAGAGTTGAAACTGCGCAGGCCGATTTTTCCAAATAGTTTCTAAGCGCTGGCGACAGTAGACAAACTCGTCCACAGAGCGCACAAAAGGCAAAATTAAATTGACATTTGTATGGCCTGACTCGCAAACTTTTTGAAGTACGCACAGTTCCCAATCAAATAACTCCGGTTCAAAGGTATCGCTGAAACTGCCGTGGGTTCCTGATTCGCGCAAATCGAGAGAGCGATAAAATACCGGTCGCGGCGCTACCGCAGCAGCAAATAAACTGAGGCAATCCGCCATGCGATCGACAAATTCGGATTGCCGGCCGTCTTGCAGCCAAATTTTGGGGTTTTGACAGTCCAAAGCTTCCAATGCCATCAATTCCGATCGCAGCAATCCTATGCCGTCTATTGGCAGATTTCTGAGACGGTCGATCGAACTTGTTTGGCTGACATTAACTAGCAGTTGAGTTGCCGTTGGCGCGCCCCAAACACATTCAGCAGACTCAGCCCGTCGAGATTTAGAGGCGGGATGGGACGATCGCTCTGATGTTGAAAATTGGTGGTTCGCTATTGACATTTTTGCTGCTGTACTGTATGTGTCTGCACTTGTGGCTGGTTCCTCAAGCCGCCCGCTGTCTGCTGTGTCGATCGCCGGATGTTGGGCGAGGGCAAAAACTTCTCCGCTATCGCCGTCTACCAAAACCGAATCGCCCGAGGCGATCGCCCGAGTCGCCCCGGCAACTCCCACAACCGCCGGAATACCCAATTCTCTCGCTAAAATCGCGCCGTGGCCTGTCATGCCTCCTTCTTCGGCAACTATCCCAGCAGCAACTTTCAACCAAGGCAGCCAATTCGGCTCGATTGTCTGGGCTACCAAAATGCCTCCGGCTAAGAAGTCCGCGTTGTCAGGGTGGAAATTAGTCATAACTTGGGCAATTGCTTCGACTTTTCCTGAGGCGGCGCCCAAACCTTTGAGTATCGCAGGAATTCGAGTCTTATTGGCGATCGCTTTTTCCCGTGTCGGCGCGACTTTTTCCCGTTTCAAAAGACGGATTTGAGTAAAATAAAACTGCGGTTCGCCACTGTTTGCTGTCTGGTTTAGCGTCCACTCCAAGATTAAATTAGAGTCAAATTCGGTGATTACTTTTTTGCTCAATTCCAGGATTTTTTGAAGTTGCGATTCCTCTAAAACGTATTCAGTTTGTGATTTCTCTCCCAGCGCCAAAAGTTCCACGCAACTGCCAGCACAATCAGGAATTAACAATGCTGAATTGGTAATTTGTCTGCTTTCTAAATTTTCGAGCTGCGATTTGTTTTTCAGTTTTTCATCGCCGGCTTTGAGATTGTACGCTAATGTTTTGTAACCGAGCCGCTGGAATTTAACCGCCCCTGTTTCCGGCTGCACTTGATAGTAATCGGGGATGGTTTCTCCCCTAGCGAGGGACATTCCCAAACCGCTGGTGGCTTGGATTTCCCACGCTGCACCTGTGTTAGTTTTCACCTCACCTGCGGCGATGGCTGGGGCGAGTGGCTGCACCAAAACTGCGGGATTGATTTGTTGTATCTTGATACCGCACCGCTGCCAGTAAAATAGACTTCTGGCTCTGAACAGTTCTGCCCAAGCTCGTTTGAGTCCGGTCTCGATGGCTTCCGGTTCGGCGCATACTGCGTGAGATTCCAGGATTCCGGCTGTTTTCGGGTTCCAGGAAGTCAGGGAAGGGCGAAAAATTAAGGCTTTGGAGTTGAGCTGAGCAACAGCAGACTCTAGGGTGGAGAGCAGTGCATCTGGCAGTTTGGCGACGAGGATTCGGTGGCGGATGCTGCGGGCGATCGATTGCAGTTGTCTGGGTTCATCGACATTCAAGTGTAGCGAAGAGTGGGGCCAGTCAGCAAACAAGGGTTCTAGCCAGTCGATCGACTCCAAAAACTGCCAAAATGTTTGAGCCGGCACGACAAAACCCGGTACAACGGGATGATTTTGGGCAAGCAAACAGCTCAAGTAAAATGCTTTTTCTCCCACTGCATCTCGGTCTGAAGGTTTAATTTTGTCTAGCCAGTAGAGATTTGTCACGCTGGGAGCCTGTCCTTGGAAACTGATTTAATTTTGATATTTTTTCCCATTAATCACCTACCACAATTTTAGGATGAACAAGCGAAAATGGACGGGATTAGTCAAATCTTTTGTCAATCTATTTCTTAAGTCTAACTGTCCTCTTTGTCAGCGACCGGCCGCCGGAGAGTTTTGTGGGTACTGCCACAAGCAACTTCAGCGGTGTCAGTTAGCCGATCCCGGTCGATTTTGGGATGCGGGACAGCGTGTTTTTGTGTGGGGCGAGTACGGCGGGACTCTGAAACGGGCGATCGCAGCTTTGAAATATGAGGGAAATCCGCAATTAGCTAAACCTCTCGGCGGCTGGCTGGCCGAAGCTTGGCTGAGTTTTCCCGAATTAGCTATTGACAATTTAACAGTTGTACCGATTCCCATGCACAAATCAAAGGTCAAG
>JBDTEI010000072.1:0-4261 GCA_039922675.1 Microcoleus sp. | reverse complement strand
CTCAGCCGCCATGTCGTCGTGAATCTTGGTCAGGTTAACTTTATAGATAGCTCTGGTCTGACTTCATTGGTAGCAGGTATGCGTGATGCGGATAAAGTTAAGGGCAGTTTTCGCATTTGCAATGTTCATCCAGAAGCCAAACTCGTGTTTGAAGTCACCATGATGGATTCTGTCTTTGAAATCTTTGAAACGGAAGAAGAAGCTCTAGAGGGGGTGCCCCGCGCCAGTTGAACCCTCCCGCCGACATCGGTTGCGGTGTAAGGACAATTTAAATCAAACAAAACCTGCCTCCGCAGGTTGAAGAAGACCGGGCGATTGAAATCGCGTCTACACAAACAAAACCTGCCTCCGCAGGTTGAAGAAGACCGGGCTGTGAAAATTACGCGATCTTATTCTTTAGTCCGCGGAGGCGGACTTTGTTTGTGTAGACGCGGTTTCAACCGCCGTCCGATATTTGTTTGTGTAGACGCGATTGAAACCGCCGTCCGATATTTGTTTGTCTAGAGGCGGTTTCAACCGCCGTCTGATTTGCTCCCAAGCGTATTGGCCAATATCTCAGAAGCAAAATCCTGACGCTTCAAAAATCTAAAAGGGCCCATTAAAGCTCCCCAGATAGCCTTGCCTGTCGTGGGGCTAATTCCTTTGTCGTAGCTGAGAAATTCCTCCTCTGCGGCTTCAAATCCCAAGTCTACTTGGTAATTTTGCCCGCCGTAGGTAAAGCCGCAACGAGTGCCCGGAGGCAGAGATGCCCGAAAGCGATAGCGGTTTGAGCCTAAATTTTGCACCGCAACGGAAAGGGTGCAGCCGGGGAGGAGTTCGATTTGCTCGCTCGTTAGCTTTCCAAGCAAGTCGGGGTTGCGACCGGCTCCTTTGACGGCTTCGATATCCTTGAACATATAATACTGAGCTTCTATAAGTCCCGGCGCTGTCTTAACGTGCCTCAGTTGCACGATGCGGGGGCGGTAGGGCTTGTCTAACTCTAGAATGTTGGCTTGTTCGGCAAACAGGGCAATACTAGGTTCGGAAAATAGAGCAACGGGCAGGGGTCTTTGCCAGAAACGAAGGTGGACGTACCACGCCGGGTCTGCTAGCGCTTGTTCTCGGTTGTCAAATTCGCCCGCCATGTATTGGGCTAAAGCTCTTAATTCAGGAGAAATTGTCATGTTCGTGGGATTTTTGAGGATTTGGCTTGACAATAAAAACTTATTGTGGTATGTCTTGCGAGAGCTGGGTCGGGCAAGTCACAAGATGAGATTTATGAGCGATCCCAGCTAAGCTATGATTGTAAAGATACTTGGCTTTTGCCCTGGTAGTGCGAGAGATTGATTGTTGCTGCCGATCGCGCGCAAAATCTGAATTAATAAAATTTTGCCCGTGTTTCCGGCTGCTGCACTTGAAAAAAAAACTGGCAATTTTTGTCAGCCCGATCGCCAATCGACTCCCCCGACTTTACTCATGCCGCGCTGGCCCACCCGCGGCGGCAAAATTATTTATCTATAAAACTCAGGTGAACAATAACCGTACTGTTTCAGATACTAAGCGAAGTTTCTATACGATTCACACTCGACCAATTAACTCAATTTACCGTCGAGTGGTGGAAGAGTTGATGGTAGAAATGCACTTGCTTTCGGCGAATGTCGATTTTCAATACGACCCGATTTATGCTTTGGGCGTGGTGACAGCTTTCGATCGATTCATGCTCGGGTACGCCCCAGAAGCAGACAGACTTTCGATTTTTAACGCTTTGTGCAAGTCCATAGAAGACGATCCCGAACGCTACAAGCAAGACGCTCAGCGCTTGGAAAGCTTGGCGGGCAGACTTTCCGGGTCAGAGTTGCTCTCGTGGCTAGAACGCTCCACCAGCTTTGAAGATACAGGAGATTTGCAAGCGTCCTTAGGGGCGATCGCCAGCAACGCTCAATTTAAGTACAGTCGCTTATTTGCGATCGGTTTGTTCTCGCTGTTAGAAAAAGCTGACCCCGAGATGGTAAAAAACCAAGAAACTCGCAACGACGCGATCGCCAAAATCAGTGCGACCTTGCACCTCCCTGAAGACAAAGTTAGCAAAGATTTAGATTTGTACCGTAGCAATTTGGAAAAAATGGCCCAAGCGCGCATAGTGCTTCAAGATGTCATCCAAGCGGAACGGAAAAAACGTGAAAAGCGAGAAACAAAAGTTACTGTCGCCCCCTCAGCAGATTCTTCTGAGAGCAATAATTAATCGTTTGAAGTCATTGGTCATTGGTCATTGGTCATTAGTCAGAGGGAAGAGAGAAGAAGGAAAAGGGAATTGTTTGTTTTAGGTAACAAATCAAGAAAACTCTTAAAAATTTTTCTTTAATTATGACGAAGGCATTCTGATGAATCCCTGGTGCTTTCTGGCTTCTGCTGGCTGATAAATGTTTGTGGCTCAAAAACGAAAAATCCCGCTTTTTGAATTGAGCGGGATCGACTTAACCAAAAATAAAGCTGTTGGAGGTGGTACTAAGGCTGCGGCTCAAAATTAATGGCATTAGCTTGCAGCCAATTGCTGAGATTAGACAGAACTTCGGTTCCCGAAGACTTGCCCAAAGCTGTGGGGTGAACGGGATCAGGTCTGTCCAAGTTGCGGGCGATCGCCGCATTGACTTCTTTGGAAATCAAATCGTTAAGTTGCTCTTTAGCCCTAGCCCTTTGAAAGTGAGCGCCCTCTTCCGTCGTAGCGTACAGAGGCGGCAGCCTATTTAAAGCATAAGCCGCAATATCCCCCACATCCAGACTCAGCTCGCTCGTCGCCTCAATTTCTGCCACCCTAGCGATCGCATCGCTCAGCACCAACTCTTCCATCACATTGATGAACTGTTTGCGCGGCAAAACTACAACTTCCCCGGTCAACAAAGCTCCCATCAGGCGATCGAGAGCCATATACTCTTCGATCGACAATTCAGAAGCCGTATTACAGATCCGTCCCACCTCAGCTTCCATAGACGGCGTTAAATAGCCGTCTTGCAAAGCCTGTTCAACAATTTTTTCAATACTCATATATGCTTCCCGCTCAACGGCATCATTAATACAGTTTTGTGTTGTAAAGACGCGATTGGTAGCGTCTTGAGATTCGAGTTTCGAGGGTAGAGTTGAGAATTTTCCTACAAATCCTAACTCAAGACCGATCGCCCAGAACAGTTATCTGTGTACCCCAGCCACAAACTTACCCCATAATTGACGGCTTTATTCGTCAAAATCGGTAAAAATTCCTACTCAATTCCCTGAAGCCGCCAAGGTACCGGATCCACGCACTGCCCCTGTACATAAAGTCCCCAGTGCAGGTGAGGGCCTGTCGCAGCCCCTGTTGACCCCAGAGCACCAATTACCTGACCCGCTTTCACGAAATCGCCTTCCTTAACATCAATCCGGCTGAGGTGCATCAAAATACTTTCTACTCCTTGACCGTGGTCGATACCAACGACATTCCCGTGGATTTTGAACCCTTGGGATTCTCGTCCCACGAGAGAAACGCGACCCGCAGCCGGTGCGATTACAGGGGAACCGTAATCGCCGGCGTAATCCACGCCACGGTGGTAGTAGTCTTTAGCAAATACCCCATTATAGTACCGACGCACACCGTAAGTAGTCGTAATTTCGCCGGAGTTGGGGCGCAACAATTTGCCATCCCAGAATTTTTCTGGTGTCACCAGTGCTTTAAATGCGTCTACGCGATCGAATTCGGCATCTGTACCTTCTTCGTCTTTACCGGGTGGCAGCCAGATGGATTGAGTGGGAAAATCTCGATCGCGCACTTGCACGTTCAACTTCTGCACTTGTCCGTCACCGGAGACTTGCAGAAGGCGGGCACCGGGTTTCTCTACCGGCGTCGTCGGTAGCAAAGCCCGAAAGCGGCCGTTGCCGAGGGGAAACGCGGGGTAATTTTTCTGCTGTAAAGACACTTTTGGAGTTTCCCCGCCGTTACCGTCAACCTGAATGATTACCGACAGCGTATCACCAAGTTGGGGATTTGGTGGCGTCACCTGCACCTGCAAAGCTTGCACCGGCATCGTAAAACTCAGAATGCCAGCAACAATTGGTGCGATCGAAATCGATCTCTTCATGTGTGCGTTCAACAGCCTACACTTCAACATAGCACGCACAACTATTTCCGCAATTGATTCGGAGTTGGCTCGATTCACAGTCACTGTCATGCCCGATATCCTCAATCTTTGTCTAGCTAATGTTACACAAAAATTGCCATCTGAGCACCCTCTCACCTTAGAAATTAAAGCATTAT
>JBDTEI010000071.1:0-12831 GCA_039922675.1 Microcoleus sp. | reverse complement strand
AAATGCCAACCTCAAAAATGCCAACTTGAATCAAGCCAACCTGACGGGAGCTGATTTAGGCTGTAGCGGCATCAGCTTCAATCTTGATACTAATGGTCAAGCAGCTAATATGGATTTTAAAGTCAGTGCTGTTCCCGAAAAAAATAACCCAGAAAATTCAGTAGTTGGTTTTAACATGAAATCAACAGATCGAGGAAGCACAATGCGTTTCAACCTCCCGGGATGCGCGGATTTCGAGAATGCTAAATTGCAGAAAACTCAAATGCCCGATGGCAACATTCACCCTTAATTCCTGCAAATTTAGCATTCGGTTTGAGCGTTCGGACTTTAGTCCTATTTCTGGGTTAAAGAAGGACTAAACTCCTCACTACGAAGCAATATTTTCAATTTTTAACCTTTGTTGAGTTCAAACAGAAAACCGCCGCCTGAATAACAGGCGGCGGTTTTTTTAGGCAAGTAATTGCCAGCTAAAATTAGTGAGCAGAACCGTTACCGTGATACTTGTCGCTGTCGTAGAATCCGTTTTTTGTGCCGAAGAACAGACAGCAAACGGTGAAAACTGCCGTCAAGACTGCTAAAACTAACTTAACGTCCATAATTTACTGTCTCCTATTGAGTGCAAATACTCAGATTGTAGAATCTTTTTGGCTGGCGCGGCCATCTACCACCGTAGCGCCTGATTTGCTGGGCTGTACTCTGGTGCGGCAGTTTCCCGACGGCGAGACGATTCGGGGAATGATTGTTGAAACCGAAGCTTACGCCCCGGGAGATCCCGCTTGTCACGCTTACCGACAGCGGACTCTTCGCAATCAGGCGATGTTCGGGCCTGCGGGTATGAGCTACGTTTACTTAATCTACGGGATGTATCACTGTTTTAACGTGGTGACGGATGCGGAGGGAGTTGGTAGTGCTGTGCTGATTCGAGCTTTGCACCTAGATGCGGTGCCCGTCAAGTTTGCTGCAATTCCCGAAAAAAAGCTGTTGCGCCTCGCTGCGGGGCCTGGGAAGCTGTGTAAGGTGCTGGAGATCGATCGAACTTTCAGCGGTTTACCCTTGGCTGCTGGCCAAGCGCTGCGGTTGGAGCACCGGAGCGAGGACTTTCAGCAAGCCGTGGAGGAAGGTACAATCAATTTTGTGCAAACTACGCGGATCGGGATTACGAAAGGCATAGATTTGCCTTGGCGGTGGTATTTGGGGAACTGTACGGCCGTGTCACAACTCTAGTAATGTCAAAGGTGTCAGTGTAAATTTGGTAGCTTAAACTTAGTGAAATTATGGCTTACTCTTCTGAAAACCCGATCGTACAACTGAAAAAATGCCTCACACTCGCTCAAGATGTGGGGAGTCACACCGAAGCTCACCGAGCTTTCGAGCAATTGTGCGGGATTATAGATGCCGAAAATCCGATGGCGGCGCAACTTTTAGAGATGCTGTGGGAAGACGCAATTCTGGCGAGGCGTTCAGCTTTATTTTGGCAGCAAATGAGCGAAGTTGAGAAAGATATGGCTAATAGAATGATGGAAAACATGACGCAGATGAGACAAAATTATTTGCGATTGATGCAAGAGATGTAGGATTTGGTAATTGGTGATTAGATGCAAACGGCGGTTGAAACCGTGCCTACACAAACGATGTCCGGATGGTGCGCGGACTAAGAAAATAACGTAATTTTAACCGTACCGTCTTCAACCCGTGGAGGCGGGTTTTGTCTGTGTAGACGCGGTTTCAACCGCCGTCTGATCTTAATGTGGTCTTCAACCCGCGGAGGCGGGTTTTGTCTGTGTAGACGCGGTTTCAACCGCCGTCTCATCTTCTATTTCATCAAAGCAGCGCCGCGGTTGTAAATTTCCCGCGCGTAATCAGTCCAAGTGCCCTGTCCCCAATAGCGGAAACAGCTTGTTTGCAGCAGCAAGTTGTAAAGTAAAGCTTGCTGATATTCAAACTGCTTGGTAACAGCAGCATCTTGCTGCACCAGCGGATCGTATTTTTTGTGAAATGCTGCGCTGAGTTGATTCATCGGTTCCAAGACATTTTCATAGCCTTTCACCCAACTTAAATCGTTAGTCCAAGAAGCACCATCCATGTGAAAATTGTGGTCTGTTTGCTTGAGTTGGGCGATCGCACTTTCCACCTTTTCCGGCGTAGCACTATCCGGATCGACTTGCTGCCAAATCTTGTGCTGGTTAATCCCCTGACAAACAGGATAATCCTCAGGATTGACACCCGCCGCCTCAAGCATCTCCAAATATTCAGTCCCATTTAAACCGACAACACCGGATTTCCCCCCACCTTGTTCGCGGTTTTCGTGCCAAGCTTTGACAAAGGCGCTGGGAAATTCATTCATCATCACGCCGCCATTTTCGCCATCAGCAATTTGAGTCACCAAAGAAGGAACTGTGACATTGCCAATTTGCTGTTTATTGCGTCCTTTGGCTTCGTAGTAAGGCTGCATTTGTCCAACCAATTTTGTATCAGAACCTTGAGTTTTAATCAAAGCCGTAATGCTGATTGTTTCGCCGCGAGAATTGCGCGCCATCAAACGGTTTGGAATGTATTTTTGGTCTTGCGACAATCCAGAACCGTCGAGATTTTCCACAGAATGTTCCTGCACCATCAGCCAGCGGTAGCCGCATTCTTTCAAAGCTTTGATGTATTCGTAAAGTGTATCTGGGTGATTGGGAAAGTGCATTTCTGGGGGCGAAAAACCTTTAACTCGCTTCAAAGCATCCAAGCCAAAAATAGCCGCAAAATGATGTTGCCATGCTTGAATTTGGAGTTTAATGTCAGGAATTGGAGTTGAGGGAATGACGGCGTGACTCCACATTGTCCCCAGCCATTCTACATAAGGTTGATATTCAGGTTCGCAGGTAATCCGCTTGAGATTGTTGAGTACATCATCGCGTCCCATTTGGCGCAATCCCCACAATAAATTGCCCGAATAGTCGAGCATGATTCGCGGGTTGCAGCCTTCGGAAATCAGTTGCGGAATGAATTCTCCCATGCGGGAATAGCACCAAGCAAATACTCCGGCGTTGTGGTTGTCTCCTTGGTTGGGATTTTCAAACATATTCTGCAAATTGCAGATTAGTTCGCCGTTTGCACCTGCTGGAATTGTGGGTTGGTGCATATGCAGGGCGCAGGCAAATCCGGCTTGAATGTTTTCGAGGCGCAGATTTGTCCTAGGCAAAAAGACTGGTTCGTTGCTGTTGGTGGCCGCACTGATTTCTGCTTCGGAACCGCAAATGTTGGGCAATCCTGAGTTGATTTCTTCTAAAACTGCTGGGTTGGGGGATGGTGCGATCGCAGACATAAGTTTTTCTCAAGAATTGTGGAGCGGCGCTGTCTGCTATTGGTAAAATAGCTATCTTCTTTTAGAGTAGCAGAAAAGGTAGCAGATTTAAATAAGTATCAAAAAGTTATAAATAATCTTTGAGTTAGTTATGCGATTGATATTCGGAACTAGACGAGACAAATCGCCAGTTGTCTCAAAATATTGAGTTGACAAAATCCATAAAATAAGTTAGCTTTTGCGGAATTTGCCATTTGGTTGCATATATTTCGACTTTGGCTCACAATGATTGATTAGAAAAACCGCAGATTAAGGCAGATAAACACACATAAACGCAGATAAAAGTGTGCCTAGATTATTTTTAGGATGCAGTGCGATCGGACTGGGACTTTGTACCTCTACTTCGCAGATATTTTATGAATGGAACAAAACTACTTCTACAGCAGGCGGCGATTAATTTGCTGGTTGCTGTAACCATTGTTCAACCTGGATTGGCCGCTATGCTAGCTGATTCATCGGGGGAACCGCATTTGCAGCCGCAGGTACTCGCATACGAGCCGCCTGCGCGGGGAGCACCGGGCGATCGCGGAGATGCAGGTAGCCGCGACTATCTTCACGACTTTTTAGCTTTAATTCCGGTTACACATTTTGGATGGACTGCGATCGCACATCCGACTTTTTGGCTGTACTTGCCGGCTCCATTTCCCGATGACATTCCCTTTGAGTTTGTGCTGCGGGACGAAGAAAATCAAGAAGTAGTTTTCCGAACATTTTTTCAGCTCAAAAAAATAGCGGGACTTGCGAGTTTTTGCTTGCCACCCAATGCACCTCCTCTGGAAATTGGCAAAAAGTATCGCTGGGACTTTTTCTGCGGGAATATCTCCCGCTACGGGTGTATTGAGCGAGTGAAAATGGCACCAGAAATTTTAGTTCAGCTAGAAACTGCATCGCCGAGGCAGCGCGTTTTATTGTTTGCTAAACAAGGTTTTTGGTACGAAACTCTTACTGAATTAGTTTTGCTGCGGGACAAACTTTTGAGTCAATTACAGGCAGCTAATTTAGAGGAGCGGTTGCTGATTTATGCGGAAAATGATTTGCGGTATGAAGCGCTAGCCGAGCTAACTGGATTTGAGAAGATATCCTCTCTGGCGACTTTGGAGGCTGATTGGAATGCTTTATTGCAGCATCCGTTTGTGCGCTTGCAGGAGATAGTTTTAGAACCTTTTTAGCGATGAAATACCCAATATTAAGCGTCTACAATTCTTTCAATCGAGCGCCGATCGCCCTTTGGTCATTTGATGCAGCAGGCAACTTGGCGAGCGATCGCCCGGATCTCCCTCCAGCACAGCTAATTGACAGCGTTTGCTGTGCGGTTGAGCCATCACAAAACGGGCCGCAGCAAAGCCTGCTGCTGACAGGAGGTTACGTTACTTTCCCAGTCACTCCTTTGCTGGATGTAGACAAGGAAGACTTTTCTGTTTGTGCATGGATTCGCACGGATGATTTGGATATTGCCAAGATTATCGATAAACGGATTCAAAATTCTGGCCCTTTACGAGGCTGGGCTTTCTTTCTTTATCAGGGCAAAATTAACCTGCAAATAGCGGATGAAAAAAGTTGGGTAAACTGTGCTAGCGACTATTATGAAAAAATTGATACTTTCCCAGTTGTTAGCGACAACCAATGGCATCACGTTGCGGTTGCTGTCGATCGCGATCGATTGGATGGAGGGCGCTGGTATGTCGATGGTAAGGAAGTAGGTTGGCGGTTCAGACCAACACACCAACAAGGTTCTCTCAGCAATAGTATATCCTTAACGGTTGGCAGGAGATCGGACGATTTGGGTGGCATTTATCGGGGCTATATTGGGGATATTCAGCTCTGCAAACAGGTGCTATCGGCGGCAGATGTGTTGTCGATTTACCGATCGATTCAGTCTCCAATTAATAAATGTTTTGTTAATATTCTGAAGCTACCAGAAATACCGCGCTCGGAGCAAGATTCCTTCTGCGACAGTGATAATATTCCCCTGGAAAGATACTCGCAGGCTATCGCATACTATCAGGACTCGCTCAATATTCATAGAAACAACGGCAACGACTACGGAGAAGCGAATTCTCTGAACAATCTAGGCAATATTTACAGCGCGCTGGGTGAATACTCCCAAGCAATTTACTGTCACCAGCAAGCCCTAAATATTCAGCGAGATATCGCCAGCAGCGATGGAGAAGCTGAGTCTCTAAATGCTTTGGGTAGTATTTACGATGCCCTAGGGGAATACTTGCAAGCAATTGATTGCCACCAGCAGTGCCTAAATATTCACCGAGAAATCGGCAACATTCACGGAGTAGCTACTTCCTGGCGCGATTTGGGGAGTGCATATCATTCCCTGGGCGAATACGAGCAGGCGATCGAGTGCCAACAGCAAGCCCTAAATCTGGCGATAAAACTCAGATCTTACTATAGAGAAGCGAACACCTTAAACGCTTTGGGACGTACCTACGTTTCTCTGGGGGAAAATCAATTGGCGATCGAATACTGTCAGAAGTCCCTGAATCTTGCGCCGAAAATTAACAGCAGCTTTGGGGAAGCTAATTCTTTGGTGATTCTGGGTAATGCTTACAGTAATTTGGGGCATTACTTGCGGGCGATCGCATTTTACCAGCAATCCTTAGATATTCAACAGGAAATCGGCGATCGCTCCGGGCAAGCGACTTCCTGGCGAAATTTGGGCAATGCTTACCGCTGTTTGGGGGATTCCCAGCGGGCGATCGAATACAGCCGGAAGAGTTTAACGATCGCGCGGGCGATCGGCGAAACCGCATCAGAAGGGGCAACTCTCAACAATTTAGGACTTGCTTTATTTGACTTTGGCAAGTTTGCAGAAGCTGAAACAGTCCTGGGCGATGCAATTCAAATTTGGGAAGCGCTGCGGGGAAAATTGAGCGATCGCGATAACTTTAAAGTATCTATTTTTGAAACCCAAGCCGCAACTTACCGCCATTTGGAAAAAACCCTGATCGTCCAGAACAAAATAGAAGCAGCGCTGGAAATTGCGGAGCGCGGCAGGGCGCGGGCTTTTGTAGAATTACTGGGTGCTCGGTTATCTGCCAATTCAGATGCGATACCCGATATTAAGCCGCCTAAAATCGATCGCATTCAAGAAATTGCCAAAGCCCAAAATGCAACTTTTGTCGAATATTCCATTTCTTTTTTAGAAGAACTCTTTATTTGGGTAATTCAGCCCACGGGTGAAATTGCCTTTCGCCAAGTTGACCTCAACTACGAACATACTCCGCTCAAAGAGCTAGTTGCCGACTCTCGCGAGGCGATCGGCATCAGGAATCGCGATTTTAATCCCACCCTAAAAATTTACCCAGGCGATTTAGTAAAACTCCACGATGATGCCCCGAATTGGGAACCTTGGCAAGTAATATCTGTGGATACAAATCACAACATTCTCTCGCTCTGGCAATCCTCTTGGCCCGCAGGGGTGACTATTTCTAGACCTGCAATTGATGTCGTAGCAAAAGTGGAATCGAGGCTCACTAATCACCCGCGCTTGCAAAAACTTTATCAACTGCTAATTGAACCGATTGCTGACTTATTGCCGACCGATTCTGAAGCTAAAATTATCTTTATTCCTCAAGGCAAACTGTTTTTAGTTCCGTTTCCGGCGCTGCAAGATGCTGCGGGGAATTACTTAATTGAAAAACACACTATTTTGACTGCTCCGGCAATTCAAATTCTGGAATTAACCAGTCAAAAACGGCAATTCTTTGATGACTCGGCGGTTGAAACCGCGTCTATACAAACAATGTCCGCCTCCGCGGACTTAAGAGTAACAGAGTTAAGAAGAACAGAGGTATTAAACCCGGATTTGGTATTAGTAGTAGGAAATCCGACGATGCCTGAAGTTGTTCTGGTAGCGGGCCAACCTCCGCAGCAGTTATCGGCTTTGCCGCATTCAGAAACCGAAGCTAAGGCGATCGCCCAATTGTTCAAAACCCAAGCTCTCACAGGCAATTCGGCTACCAAAGCTGCTGTACTTGAGCGGTTGTCAAACGCCCGCATTGTCCATTTTGCCACCCACGGATTGCTCGATCGCACTCGCGGGCTCGGTAGTGCGATCGCCTTTGCACCCGATCGCGCCGATAGCGGTTTGCTGACGGCTGAGGAAATTTTGCACCTGCACCTCCAGGCGGATCTCGTAGTTTTGAGTGCTTGCAATACCGGCATCGGGCGGATTACCGGTGACGGGGTGATCGGCTTGTCTCGCGCTTTAATTTCGGCTGGTACATCCAGTGTGATTGTGTCTTTGTGGGCGGTGCCAGATGCTCCTACAGCCGATTTGATGGTGAAATTTTATCAAAATCTCGATCGAACGGGCAACAAAGCTCAAGCCCTGCGCCGGGCCATGCTGGAGACAATGCAGCAGCACCCAAATCCCAGAGATTGGGCAGCTTTCACGCTGATCGGCGAAACCTGATCGGGAGTTTCGGTTAAATTTTGTAAAGAATTGCCAAATCCCGCGAAAAAATTAGTTTTTTGGCTGAAATCTCCACATAAGTGCGATCGCCCCTGGAGCGATAAATCATGTGTCGATTTAATTTATTGACAAAAATACCTCGGCTATCGATCCCCACTAGCCCCCCTAAAAAAGGGGGGAACAAGAACTTGTTCTTCCTAAAAAAAGGGGGGATAATTACTTTTCAAAGTCGCCTTGTTAAGGCGGATTTAGGGGAATTTAGCCTCAGATAAAAGCGAGATTTTTCAATGCTTCCAGGTTTAAGTTGACACCTATGCCACAGGGGGATTCCCTACAAAAACTTTAGCCCGCCGGAGGCTGACTAAAGAATAAAGACTGTTTTTTATACAGCTTCGCTTTCTTAACTTTGCACCATTAACAATTGAGTCGAAAATTATGATAATATCTGCCGCTCAAAATACCAAAATTCTAGTTGTAGAAGACGACGCTCCCGTCCGCAATCTCCTCTACCGCTTTCTGAAGCAGACATATGAAGTACAATTTGCCACCGACGGTAAAACAGCCTTAGAAATATTTGATGAATTCAACCCAGTTCTCGTGATTTTAGATTGGAATTTGCCCGATACTACAGGCTATAAACTTTGTCAAGAAATGCAGAAACGGACGAATGTTTTAGTCGCGATTCTGAGCAGCCGCACCAGCGAAGAAGATCGACTTAAAATCCTGAAAGCAGGTGCTGACGATTTTATGTGCAAACCGTTCAGTATTCAAGAATTAGCAGTTAGAGTAGAAGTTTTGTTGCGGCGAGGGAGAAGCGTTAACCCGCGCAACGTTGTCTGCGGTCAACTAGAGATCGATTTAGTCAGTAGGCAGGTAAGATTGCAGGAGAAAACTTTAACTCTAACCAAATTAGAATATGAGATATTGTGTTTTTTGGCAACTCATTCCGGTCAAGCTTGGACTCGCCAACAGCTAATCGAAAAAATTTGGGGCTGGAAATCGAATTACGCATCAGAAGAGCGACTGGTGGACGTGCATATCGGTCAGATTCGCAAGAAAATGGCTAAAGTCGATCGGGCTGTGCCAAATTTTATTCAAACAATTCGGGGATACGGTTACACTTTTGCTCCGAATGCTCGCAATCACAGGGTATTTTCTAATTGAACGATCGTAATTTCTATCAATTAAATTCGCTCTTCTTCCTGGGAGGGCGAATTTAAGTTGAAATCATCTGCATTTATCTGCCCTGTATCTGCGGTTAACATATCTATCAAAGATTTATGAAGGAGCCGCAAACCCGAATTTGGTATTAGACTCGATCGCAAACCATCGCAATACCACACGCTCCTAGCATTGCCACAACTGACGGTATCAAAGGAACCCACCAGCCCCGCACCAGCAAAAAGCAGCAAACCCCGCCCAAAATCACCGCAAATGCGATCGCCCCCAACACCGCAAACCGCCTGCGCCGGCTGACAATCGCGATCGCGCTGCCAACTGCTGCCCCACCCAAAATCCACAGCATTTCCTGCCACACAGGAACAATTTGCAGCAGCGCGCGCCCATCCAAAGCAGCACTGATAATTTGACTCGACATTTGCGCTTGAATTAACACCCCCGGCATTTTCTGGTAAGATATTTTTTGCGCACTGTACGGTGTAAAAAAATAATCTGGATGGGAAATCGGCGCCGTCACGCCAATAAAAATAATTCTGTCTTTAATCGCATTGGAACTGACTTTTCCTTCTAACAGTTCGGCCAGCCTAACTCGGCGAATAAATTTTGGGGGCGATCGGTAATTGAGCATAATTTGAAAACCGCGATTATCTAAATTTTGATAAGCGCCTGTACTGCCATGAATCGGTGTAAAAACTGCCTTACCCAGCCCTATCTTATCTCGCAGCAAAGTTTCCGGTTTGATGCCTTTTGCTGCTAGGTAATGGAGGGCAGCCCTCATGCTAAAAGAGTAGTCTGTAGCACAAGGATCGGTGCTGTGCGGCTGCATAAACAGCAAGTGGCGGCGCAGAATGCCGTCGGCATCTACTACCACATCGCTGAACCCGAGGCGCTCTGTTGGCAGTGCAGGCGGTGGTTTGATACCGCATTTGTTGGGTTTGCCGGTTTCTTTGGCGCTGCACAAACCAATTAAACTTCGATCGCTCTGAAAGCTAGCAGCTAATCCTGCATAACCGCTTCCTACAGGGCGAGGGCGAAAGATATCCAGGGCGATGGTTTGCGGCCGATACTGTGCCAATTTTTCCACTGCTTGGGCGATCGTCCCATCCGGCAGGGGAAAGCCGTATTTTTCGATATCCGCTTCCGTTGCTTCCACCAGCAACAAACGTGAATCCGGGCTTTCGGGGGGACGCAGCCGCATCAATTGGTCAAAAGCTTGCAATTCCGATGCTTGAAGCCAGCCCAACGAGCGCATTCCCGTGACAGAAACAGCACTAATGGCGATCGCCAACAGCCCGATCTTCAATCGATACTGCCAAGATGGCGTTACCTCTGGTTTGTGCAGCAATTCTTCCCAAGTCGGCGGAGTTGCAGCAGGATTTTGACAAATAACCGGCAGCCAATCCGCGCCGGGAATTTCTGACTCTAATTCTTCTGCCAATCGTTGCCTCGCGAGGCGCACTGACACATACAAAGATTTCCCGCTACAAAAAGAGGCGAGAAAATACTTTAAAAAATCTTGGGAAACTCGATCGCACACCGGTTCCCGCATCACGATCGTTTGCGGAATACCCAAATCTTCAAGCTGCCGCGCGATGCCCAATCCGTCGCAAGAATTGACAATAGCCAACTGTAAGCCACTCCTAACCGCTAGCTTGAAACCGTTTTTCAGCTCTTTTACTGTTAAAGTCTCGGTTTTATTGATATAAAATCTACCCGATATGTCATCACTATCTGTCGAACTATGTCCGGCAAAAAATAAGATATCCCAGTTTTCTTCCCAAAGCTCTTTGCCGATTTCGCTGCGGCTTGGTTCGACCAAAAAAGTAACTTTTGCCGATGGCAATTCTGCCAAAATATTGCAGTCTTGCTTAATATCAATATTTTCACTATTCCCCACAATTGCTAAAATTTTTACGTAATTTATATCGGAATTTTTGTGGGGAATCGGTGTTTTTTTATAAGCTGTGGCGCTCAAAGCAATTTCGGCTTTCGGATAGCGATCGAAAATATCCCAACAATACCAAGGCAGACGCCGCAAAACGATATCGTCAGTTTTGATTAAAAATCGAACTGTGTCCGACGGGCTTAATTGTTCGAGTAATGTATCTTTGATTCCGCGAAACGGTTCGGAGTTAAGCCAGCTATTGATTTGCAGGCTTAATTGTTCCGCCAACTCGCGACACTTGGACAACTGTGCTGCACGAGATTCCGTAATGGTAATCGCGATCGGCTTAATGCGGAAATCTCCCAAACTGCGGTAGACTGACTGCCAGCGATCGTAGTTTTCCGCTATTTCTGGTTTCGGAGGCAGGAAAGCTTGGATTTCTACTGCGGCCCGTTCTCCTTCCGGGCCGATTTCCAGACTAGCTCGCACGCCTTTTGTCAAGTTATCATCTAGCTTTAAAACAACTAATTTTTGCATGGTTGACACTCTCAGGTCTTTGATACACTGAGATTTTTGATTCCTCAAGCCAACTTCCTGGCACAGGTTCAATTTTAATGCTGAACAGCTTATAACCAGCGGGCAGATTTAAGCGACAAAATTCTCTGTTATACATATTTCTTTCAGTTTTACCACAACGCTGAAACATTCTCCGCGATCGGCAGCAAATTCCAGCGTTATGCAGCCGTTGTCTTTTTTGACGGCACAAGCTTCCATGACAGTGGTTCCTTCGCC
Organism: Microcoleus sp.; assembly: GCA_039922675.1. Lineage (GTDB taxonomy): Bacteria > Cyanobacteriota > Cyanobacteriia > Cyanobacteriales > Microcoleaceae > Microcoleus. The sequence goes on along the minus strand of JBDTEI010000071.1, from coordinate 1,197 downwards.
GTCGATGAGTTTCAGAGTCAGATTGAGCGGCAAGCTGTCTGCCCCGCTGGCAGGATGCACCTGTACTTTAATATTAATTTCAGTATCAGTTGTGGGTGCGATAGCCACTAGCAAAGCTACAGATTCGGCGGCTTCTCGGACACCCTTCTCTAAATTAGGTTGCCCCTGAAAATAGTTGAGAGTTGTTGATACTGGTTCCGAGATATCTGCTGTCAGATAGATCCTCTTAGCCCGCACCACTGCACTGCCGTAGCGAAAAGCTAAACTAGGTTCTTGCGGCACTAAAATTTCTGCTACAGACTGCCAACCCGCCTCGAAAATATTGTGCAGCCACTGACTGAGTTGTACAGCTTTTTTGTGGCGTTCTAGACTATCCAAATGTAGCAGTAATTTTTCAACACTTTGTAATTTCTCAATAGCTAACTCACCAGCGCTTGCAGTTTCCATAAATCCTAGCAAAGTAGCTTCTTGTCGCATTATATCAATCTCAACTGCTACTAAACCAATACGATCGTCCGGTATTTCCAGCGGAATGTCACAAAACTTACCAGACTTCACAGGGCGGCATTCCAAATTCCCCAATTGAGTTAATTTCAAGTCTGCTGCATCGGTGTAAAGGCGCATGGCAGGGTTCCAGCTATCGCTGGCATTCAAGTCTGTGGGAATATCCATCATTTCCATATAATCTTTCACTGCACATACGGCTAAAGTGTTGAAATAAACTTGCTCTTGTTTTTCTATTTTTATCAATCCTTCAATATTTGAAAACTTCTCTGCCAGCCGCAGCGCTGCGGTGGTAATGGGCAGTGGAATAGATGATTGCCTGATATTGTCAAGGTTGCCATTCATCACGATTCTCCTCTTTGAACTATAGTTTTATGATGGGAATTCAAAAACAGTCTTTTCTCTAGCCTTGCTCAGGTAAGTCAATTACAGAGAACGGCTATTTATTACTAATTACCAATTACCCAATATCAAGGGTTATTAGCCCCTGCCCATAAAGGCTGATTGCTTTGAAAACTAGGTTTAAATACTCGTCTGAAAAACCTCGCTATAAACTGTCAACTGTCATTCTAGATATCCTTGCTTTTTGGCAAAATTTCGCAAGCGGGGCAAACATTCTCTTTTATAAAAGTTGGGCGCGGTTGACGGTGGCAAGTTAAATTCAAGACCAATCTTTTCCCAGGAAGTCTCCGG
>JBDTEI010000070.1:0-4458 GCA_039922675.1 Microcoleus sp. | reverse complement strand
GAACAACTGCAAGTCAACCCGGATACTGCGGAAGTAATTTATGGCGAAAAAGTGATTCACTTGACTCCTAAAGAGTACAATTTGCTGGAACTTTTCCTGAGAAATCCCCGGCGCATTTTTAGTCGTAGCGCTATGCTCGATCGCATTTGGTCTGCCGGCGAATTTCCTCATGAAGAAGCCGTTACCGCTCACATCAAGGGGCTGCGGCATAAGCTGAAAGCAGCCGGGATGTCTGTAGATTTAGTCGAAACTGTGTACGGATTGGGCTATAGGCTCAAAAGTCTGCCGGAGGATATTGATCACCAAAAAATTGTCAGGGAAATGGTACAAACTGCTAAAAGTCAAGAGACTTTATCTGCTCAATCCAGCGGGCAGAGCCTGGAATTAAATAATGACGATCGCCGCCTCAAAGTCCTGAGTGTGGTTGCGGAAATTAGGGGCAAGTTAATAACTAATTTTATCGAAAAGGTGGTGATATTCGATCGCGCGATCGCTCAACTGAAAACCGGAACCTTGGACAACGAGCTGCGGCGGGAAGCCCAGGCGGAAGCTCATAAATTAGTCGGTTCTTTGGGAACTTTGGGGCTGCCGAAAGGTTCCATACTTGCGCGCGAGATCGAACATTTGTTCAAGGATGAAAACATCTTGAAACCGGGGACTGCTCAGCAGATTGAGGGATTTCTGTATTTGCTCAAACAGATATTCGATCGCCCGCCGGAACCGGAAAGCGAGCTGGTTACTGCGATTGCCGAAAAGCGCCGCATCTTGATCGTGGATGATGATAGTCTTCAGAGCGATCGACTAAAAATAGCAGCATCCGGTTCCGGCTTCGAGATAGAAGTAGCAAATTCCCCGGAAGCGGCAAGAATTGTGATTTCTCAACAGCCTCCAGACGCAATTTTGCTGGATTTGACGTTTTCCAGAGTTCAGGAAAACGGACTTACTCTGCTAGCCAAACTCCGCAGTGAAAAACCAGATATTCCGGTGATGGTTTTTAGCGGACACAATCAATTGAGCGATCGAATTGAAGTTGCTCGTTTGGGAGCTTCCGGCTTTTTACACAAATCTATCCCCCCAGCAGATATACTCAAAGCAATCGCCCAACTTCTCGACCAAACCGGTGCTGCGGAAGCCAAAGTTATGGTGGTAGATGATGACGTGCATCTATTGGCTGCACTGACAATGATTCTACAACCTTGGGGATTGCAAGTAACAACATTGGATGAGCCCGAAAGGTTCTGGGAGGTACTGGAAACCACTTGTCCCGATTTGCTAATTTTAGATGTGGAGATGCCCGGTTACAGCGGTATCGAGCTGTGTTTGGCGGTGCGGAACGATTTGCGCTGGAGCAAGCTTCCCGTGCTATTTTTGACGGCTCATTCTGAGTCGGAAATAGTGCGTCAAATGTTTGTCGCGGGTGCTGATGACTACGTGAATAAGCCGATCGTGGAACCAGAATTAATTGCTCGCCTCCTGAATCGTTTGGAGCGCACTCAACTCCGGCACAAACTTGCTCTGACACAGCACTAACAGTTGACAGTTGACAGTTGACAGTTGACAGATGAGTGCAAAGTTTTTAAGCTGGGGATTTAAGCCCCAGCCTAAAAACAATCCACCTAAAGGTGGGGGCTTAAATCCCCTGTGCTTTGGTCAAATTCCTCGAATATCAGGGATTTAGGGCGGATCAAAGTCCCCCTTGCTTTCGGGGGATGCGAGGGGGAAGAAGCCTCGACTGTAAACGAGAGATACAAAGGTTTTTAGGGGATTATTGACACCTATTGATGCGGATGCGATCGCGCGGATGGATGTTTGGGCGATCGTCAAAAACACTGGCTAATTTAGAAAAATATTTACAATCAAATGAAAGCAATGGTATTAACCTCAAATACAGGCGCTCACAATAACAGCGACTGCGAACCAATTTATGACCCGGCTTCGATTCAACCTCACGGCATCCTGTTGGTGTTGGAATCTCCTGTGTTGAAAATTTTGCAAGTTAGCAACAATACTTTTGAGGCGATCGGCATTTACCCCCAAGAACTTGTGGGCAATTTTTTACATGAATTTGTCGATACTGAGGAAATTGAAGCTGTTGAAAAAGCTTTATTTCAAAACGACCATAAACACAACCCTATCAGTTTATCATTCACAAGTCAAAAAGGCCACTCTTTTTTTCAGGGGACGCTGCATCAATCGGGGCCTATATTAATAATTGTGGAACTAGAGCAGGTAATCGAGCCAAAAGCTAGCAATTGTTTCAATTCTTATCATTTAGTTCGACAGCCGATCGACAAAATCCACAACACACCAAACTTACAAGTGCTGTGTCAGACAGCAGTTGAAGAGGTGCGGAGGATGATTGGGTTCGATCGCGCGATCGTCTATCAATTTGATGCCACCGGTGCCGGGGAAGTCATCGCCGAAGACAAAGTAGAAAATTTGGCTCCTTTATTGGGAATGCACTATCCGGCTGCCGATATTCCCCCCCGTGCAAGAAAGCAGTTCAGTATGAATTTAATTCGGTTTATTCCCGATATTCACTATCAGCCTGTAGAACTAATTCCTGACAGCAATCCGCTGACTGGTCGCCCCCTGGATCTGGGATTCTCCTTGTTGAGAACAGTTTCGCCTTGCCACGTTCAATATCTCAAAAATATGAACATTGGCGCTAGCATGACCGTGACATTAATCAAAGATCGAAAAGTCTGGGGATTGCTCGCCTGTCACCACCCAACAGCAAAGTATGTCAACTACGAAACCAGAACGGCTTGCGAACTTGTAGCAAAGTTTGTGAATCTAGAACTCAGCTACAAACAAGATAGCGAAGACCGGGAATATGCAATTAATTTAAAAGAAATTTGCCGTAATTTTATCACGGACATTTCTCAAGAAAACTCCTTTGTAGAAGGTTTACTTGAATCCCCAAATGAATTGCTGGCATTAGTGGGCGCTACCGGTGCAGTTGTGTGTGCCAATGAAAATTTAATCACCATCGGCAAAACCCCGGAATTGGGAGAAATCAAAAAAATACTTGCTTGGATCCAAACTCAAATAAATAATGATGTTTTTTATACAGATTGTCTCTCACAACTGTATCAGCCATCCGATAACTTTAAAGAAGTTGCTAGCGGTTTGCTGGTACTTGCCATATCTGAGATGCAAAATTATTACATTTTGTGGTTCCGTTCCGAAGCAATTCAAACTGTCAACTGGGCAGGTAAACCAGATTGGCCAATTGATTTCAAACCAGATGGAACCCCATTAATGTCTCCTCGCACTTCCTTTGAGTTATGGCAAGAAACTGTGAGATCAAAATCTTTGCCTTGGCAGCCGTGCGAAATCGAAATTGCCCGAGAACTGCGAGTTGCTATTACTAGCATTGAGTTGCGGAAAATGAATCAGCAGCTCAGCTTAGCTTTGTCGGCTACCAAAATTGGATTTTGGGACTGGGATATGCAGAAAAATCTCATTGTTTGGTCGAGGGAACACGAAGAGTTGTTTGGGTTGGCCCCGGGAACTTTTGCTGGAACTTATCAAAGTTTTGCAGCTTGCGTTCAACCAGAAGATTTAAAAAGTATGGAGAATGCTATAAATCAGACCTTGATCCAGCGAGCAGATTACTTTCAGGAATACCGCGTGATTTGGTCGGACGGCAGCATTCACTGGATTGAGGGGAAAGGTAAGTTTTTTTATAGCGAAGCAGGCGATGCAGTGCGGATGGTGGGCACAGTTACAGAAATTACCGATCGCAAAGCTAAAGAATTACAGTTGCGGCTGTTGGAATCAGCAGTCACCACGACTAACGACGCGGTGTTAATTACGGAAGCTGAACCGATTGACCAACCAGGCCCGCGAATTCTGTATGTCAACCCAGCTTTCACGCGGATGACTGGCTATACCCTAGAAGAAGTTTTGGGCAAAACGCCGCGCATCTTGCAAGGAGAAAAAACAGATCGGGTAAGTCTCGATCGCATTCGGACAGCTTTGAAAACCGGGCAGCCGGTGCGAGTTGACTTGATCAATTACCGCAAAGACGGGACGAAATTTTGGGTAGAATTGAGCATTGTGCCCATAGCTAACGAAACCGATTGCTTTACCCATTGGGTATCAGTGCAGCGCGATATTAGCGATCGAAAACAAGCTGAAGCTGCCCTCGAACAGCTCAACGAACTGTTAGAAATGCGAGTTTTGCAGCGCACCCTAGAACTAGAAACTTCTCAAACGGAACTGCGGGAAAGCGAAGCTTTATTTCGCTCTTTAAGCGAGAGTTCCCCGGTCGGCATTTTCAAAATAGATGCTGAGGGGAAATGTACCTATACAAATCCCCGGTGTCAAGCAATTGGTGGCTTCACAGCCGTAGAAGCTTTAGGAGACGGCTGGATGCGGTTTGTTCACCCGGAAGATATTAAACTAATTATATCTAAATGGTCGGAATCGCGATCGCTAGATGGAGAATTT
>JBDTEI010000069.1:0-13081 GCA_039922675.1 Microcoleus sp. | reverse complement strand
GTTCCCGGTTTAAAATCAGTTAAGCGATTGTAGATTTGGTCGATCGCAATCACCGAATTACCATCAGTAATATTTCCCGGTTCCAGATTGACAGGCGGCCCGCCCGCACCGTAAACTAAAGCGCCCGGTGGAACTGCGGCGGGAGTTGTCGGAGTTGGAGAATTATTGCTAACCGTGTTTGAATTAGTGCTGCAATTGGAGATAATTACAGCCATCCCAAAAACTAGAGCTAATAAAACTAAACGCCAAGATTTTAACAACCTCATCTCAATAGCTCCTGTTTAATAAAAAATTGTAATCATCTAAATAAAATTCTAATTTACTCTTGCTCTCCCCTCTGCGCCCTCTGCGTTCTCTGCGGTTCATTTAGTAAATTATATATTCAAATTAAATCAAATTTAATTAACAAAATAGAACACACTAGACAAGATTACACTCATTCACCAAGTATCTTGAAATGTATCTGCGTTGATCTCTGTTTATCTGCCTTTGATATGCGGTTGATTTATTAATCAAAGATTTATGCAATTGCTCGTCTACCCATTACCCATTACGAGACAGACCTGATTATCGCACCGCACCACAAACCTACAACTCATAACTCTCTTCACCCAGACTTCCCAATTCCCCGCTACCCAGAAACTCTTCCTCCTCTACTTCCTCAACCGCCAAATCAAAACTTTCAACCACAAACGGCAAACCCGCAGCCATCAAACCGCGCTGAATGCGATCGGGCGTTTCCTCAAACAACACAAATAGCGGATGAACCGCCTCAGCTTCATCACTGAAAATATGTCTGTAGCGGTACGGCATCACCCACTCATAGCCCTTATCCAGCCAAACCTGACACTGCCGCCAGCGGCCCAACAAAGCAGAAAAATCCTCGCCCGGGCGATGAATAAAAATCAAAATTTCCACCCCAATTTTCACTTTCCACTCGGGATCGCACATCAAAATTGCCAAATCGCACGGTAAACACACTGCGTGTCCGGGCGATATGCTAGTCCCGCCGCTTCCGGCATAGGAAACCCCGTCCCGCAAGCGCGCAACCGGCAAAGGAATGCTAATTAAACTTTCGTTAGCCCGGCGGATACTCGGAATCATCTCCATGTACAGCCGATATTTTTTCAGCAGGGCGATCGCGGCAGAAGATTCGCTGTACTCTGCGAGTAAGGCTTCGTATTGTGATTGTTTGACAGACATTTTAAATCAATTAATAATTAATTAGTCATCAGTCATCAGTCATCAGTCATTAGACCTCTTGCAAAAATCTTCGAGTCATAGAGCAACCGCAGATATCGGGCAGATGCAACACCGATTGACGCAGATGGTTTCAGGGTGTTTTCAGATTTTTGCAAGAGGTCTATTAGTCATCCGTCATTAGTCATCCGTCATTAGTCATTAGTTGCCGGTCATTGGTAATTTATGATTAAAAATTTAGCCTACATCATACCACTGACTGAAGAGCATTAAAAACTCAAACAAAACCTATGACTGCTGACAACTGACAACTATCAACTGACAACTGTCAACTGTCAACTGACTTTTTACATCTTATCAAACACTGAAAACATCGGCAGATACATCGACAGCAAAACCGAAGCTACGATACCACCGACGACAACAATCATCAGAGGTTCTAGCATACTGGTAAGTCCTTTTACGGCTTCTTCAACTTCCGTTTCGTAGAAAGCGCCAACTTTCATCAGCATCTTGTCTAGTTCCCCAGTCTCCTCACCAATTGCCATCATTTGAATAGCCAAAGACGGGAAAATCTGCTGTTCTTGCAAAGCAATACTGATCATACCGCCGTTTTGAATTTCCTGTCTCGCAAATTCGATCGCATTCGATATCGCCTGATTCCCCGCCACATCTCGCACAATTTCCAAAGAACTGAGAATCGGCACGCCCGATCGCGTCAGCGACCCAAATATCACGCAAAACCGAGCCACGGCAGATTTTTCGATCAAATCTCCAAAAATCGGCAACTTCATCGCAACTCTATCGATTTGTAGGTGACCCATTGGAGTTTTGTAGTACATATCGAAGGAAATTTTTAGCGCTATGATCACCCCAATAACTGTTACTTGTTGGATGGGAGGCCAAGCCGTACAAAACGCGCTAATTCCCAACATGATCAGCGTAAAAGTTGGCAAATCTGCACCAATGTCCTTAAAGATTTTAGCGAAAGTTGGTAGCAAGAATATAGTCATTGCGAAAAAAATCACGATCGCAATAAAGAACACAGTCTTCGGATAAGACATCGCCGAATTAATTTCCGCCTCGGTCTTGTGATTTTTTTCCATCATCAGCGCCAGACGGTCTAGGGTTTCATCTAGCACACCACCGACTTCTCCCGCCGCCACCATACTGATAAATAGTTGGTCAAAAACATCAGGAAACTTAGCCATCGCCTCTGCCAAGTTTATCCCCTCCTGCACATCAGCATTCATGCTCCTGAGCGCTCGCTTCAACTTAGCATTAGAACACTGCTCTTGCAGCACGGAAAGGCATCTCACGATCGCCACCCCTGCATTAAACATAGCCGCAAACTGACGAGCAAAAATAGCCATATCCTTAACAGTCAGACTGGTAAGGTTATACTCGATTTGCTCCTGAATCGCACTGAAATCAAAACTACCTTTCGGTTTTTGACGGACAACGTTGGTAGCCACAGCTCACCTCTGAAAATTTATTAAAAGTAATTAGTCATCAGTCATCAGTCATTAGTGCGAGCGTCTCGCTCGCTTTCCGTCATGAGCCATCAGTCACCAGTCATCAGTCATTAGTCATCAGCCATCAGTTATTTCTGCCAGCTCCTGACTAATGACTGCTGACGGAATTAATGAGCTCCTACCTTGGCGCCACCGACAGGTGCCGGGCCGATCAAGCGTTCGAGTTCGTCCGCCTTAGAAGCCTTGCCCATTGCCGATTCCCAACTGACTTTACCTGTCTTGTAAAGTTCAGCGAGGGCCATTTCCATCGTCCTCATCCCCAATTTCGCTCCCATTTGGATTTGGGAGTAAATCATCGGAGTTTTGCCCTCCCGGATCAAGTTAGCCATAGCTGGAGTATTCACCATGATTTCCATAGCGCAGCAGCGGCCGCCCCCAATTTTCACCACCAAATTTTGGCTGCAAATTCCCACCAAAGAGTTAGATACCTGGGCGCGAACTTGGGGTTGTTGAATTGGCGGGAACACGTCCAAAATCCGATCGACCGTTGCACCAGCCGAATTCGTGTGCAGCGTTCCCATCACCATGTGACCCGTTTCTGCCGCCGAAATTGCCAGACCGATCGTTTCCAAGTCCCGCATTTCCCCCACCAGAATCACGTCGGGATCTTCGCGCAGGGCTGCTTTCAGCGCATTCGCAAAGCTCTTAGTATCTTCGCCCTTTTGGCGCTGGTGAAACAAACTCTTGATATTCGGAAACACATATTCGATCGGATCTTCAACTGTCAGAATGTGTTCTGCCCGCGTCCGGTTGACCAGATCCAACAAAGCCGCCATCGTAGTAGTTTTACCGGAACCAGTTTGTCCCGTCACCAATAACATACCCCGGGGTCTTTCCGTCAGATCCCGCAAAATCTGCGGCACGCCTAAAGCATCTGCGTTAGGAATCTTAGAAGCCAGAGCCCGCATACAAGCAGCCCAAGCACCCCGCTCCCGGTACACATTCACCCGGAACCGAGCCAATCCCTTCACCCCGTAAGCGCAGTCGAGTTCCCACTCCATTTCCAACTGCTTGCGCTGCATATTGTTCAGCATCTGGAAAATCAGGATCTGCACTTCCTCAGCAGACAGAATGTCGCCGTATTGCGACTGAGGAGTTAGTTTCCCGCTGACGCGGAAGAAAATAGGCGCGCCTGCTTGGATGTGTATGTCCGAACCCCCTTGCTCTACCAGGGACTCCAATACGTCTTCAATCATCAGACCCATAGATACCTCTCCTAGATCGAGTAGTTGATAGTTATTGACCAATTTAACTCAGTTGTCAGTTGTCAGTTGTCAGTTGCTAGTTGTTTTTCTGCTGACGAATGACTAATCACTAATGACTAATCACTAATGACGAATGACTAATCACTCCCCAATCAATCCAAAAAGCGCGGCGTCAAGCAATACGGACAATCCAGCATCTCCGGCTTCAATTCCGCCCGACAACTTTTGCAGGTAAGTCCCTGCTTGCGTTTAGCTTTCAGTTCCGCCTCCAGCCCCGAGTCAGTAAACGTCACCCGCTCGACTTCTTCAAAGGTAGTAGCGCCTTCTCGCACCAACTGCAAGCTGTAAGCCAACAACGTTTTCATCCCTTCTTCTACCGCTGCTTCCTTAAGTTGCTCTGTCGGAGCCCCTTGAGTGATCAGAGTTTGAAGCCGCTCAGTATTTTTCAGGAACTCGTAAACCCCTATCCGTCCTTTGTAACCTAAGCCACCGCACTTCCGACAAAGTTGCTCGCGTTCTGCTAGTTCCTTCCTTTCCTCCACCAGTATGGTGTTGGCTTTGTTAATAGTCAGATCGATTTCTTGCGAAGCCGACAGACCGTAGCGACCTAGTTCTTGAGCAGTAGGCTGGTAAGGAATGCAGCATTGGTCACAAACGCGCCGCATCAGACGCTGAGCTAACACACCCAACAGAGCGGCCGAAACCATGAACGGTTCTACACCCATTTCGTCCAAACGCGCAATCGCCCCAGCCGCATCATTCGTGTGCAGCGTGGTCAGCACTAAGTGTCCCGTCAAAGCAGCTTCCAGAGCTGTTTTTGCCGTTTCCCTGTCCCGGGTTTCCCCCACCAGAATCACGTCAGGGTCTTGCCGCAAAAACGCCCGCAGCAGGTTGGAAAAACTTAAGTCTTTTTCCCGAATTACTTGACATTGGGTAATTCCCGGCAAAGCATATTCGATCGGGTCTTCCGCCGTACTGATATTAACCCCGGGATCGTTCCGTTCCGCCAGAATCGAGTACAGAGTAGTTGACTTGCCCGAACCCGTCGGCCCCGTCACCAAAATCAGTCCGAACGGACGGCTAGCAGTCTCTCGCACTAAAGCCAGAGTTTCTTGATCCGAAATCAACAAACCCAAACCCAACTGAGTGCTCGAACTGTCCAAAATCCGCAGCACGATTTTTTCGCCGTACCGCGAAGGCAAGCTGTTCACCCGGAAATCCACCGTGCGTCCCTCAAATACCCGCCGGATGCGGCCGTCTTGAGCTTGTCGGCGTTCGGCAATGTCCAGGTTGGCAATAATCTTGAAACGAGCCGTAATCGATGCGACTACCTGTTTCGGAAACCGGAAATACTCTTGCAGCACTCCGTCTTTCCGCATCCGTATCCGCATGAACTCTTCTTGAGGTTCTACGTGGATGTCAGACACCTTTTCCGACAAAGCTTTAGCCAAAATGATATTGACAGCCTTAATTACCGGAGCTGCCTCAGCATCGTCTATGGTGTTAGCTAGGTCTTCTTGATCCGCACTCTCCTCTTCTAGCGAGAGTTCCCCAAAATCTCCCTCCCCGAGCTCCAGCTTTCTCTGCTTGTCGGCTTCTGCTATTTTCGCTGCTACCTTAACTTGGTCGTCTTGATAGGACGATGTTATGTCCTGATAGTCGTCTGGCGTAATCACCCGTCGCTGCAAAGCCAAGCCGTGAGGCTGTAAAATCCGCCGCAAATCTTCTATGGCGTTGAGGTTGTCGGGATCTACCATGGCGACTAAAACCGCTGGAGGCTCAGTTTCAGTCTTCGCTACGGGTAAAAAGCGACCTTGGTGACAAATGTCGATCGAAATCTTCAATCGATCGAGCATAACTCCGAGTTGCCCGTTCGACATTTCGCTCATCTCCGGGTCAAATGCTTCAACGCCGTAGACTATCTTCCGTTCAAACATCTGCTGCTTCTTGTAAAGCCGCAGTAATTCCGGCGGCAACGGCTGCCCGGTAAGTGCTTCTAATACCTCCGTCAACCGCTTGCCCGACTTCCGGCTTTCAATTTGAGCTTGATTCAGTTGGTCGCCGTTGACGTAACCCGACTGAATCATCTTGTTGAGAGCTGGAGTAAATTTGGTGATAGCAACTATCGATGTGGAGCGAGAGCCCTGGGGTATGCTAGTCATAAAAAACACTCAATAGGTGGAAAACTCAGTCACAACAAGTGCTGAGAGGAAAACCAATGCGGGGTTTTAACCCCCGTATGCTTTGCTTATGGATGAGCTATCGCCGCGATCTGATGGCTCAATCCGTATCTGTAAAGTGTAAGCTCCTACTCCCCTCTCATTTTCGTCCACAAATTGACGAGATGTTGGAGGGATTGGTCGATGCTGACCGGATCTGGTTCGTTGATTCCTAAGTTGCTTACCTACCCGATCGACTCGCGGGATACTCTCGTTATAGCCGAGATGGCAGCTCGCTTGGGGATTGCCCGTACCGTTCGAGAAAAGCAGGGCAGGGTGTGTCCCCGAACCACGATCCTATATTGGCAAATTGTTTGGTCAAATTACAGCGCCCGTGGCGGCGCGGTTAGCTGTTAATTCGTCACTAAACAAGACTTCGGACTATTTTTGATTGCTAACCGTATAATAACGGTTTCAGGGTGTTCCTGTGAAAGCCGAACGCTTACGAGGCACACTCTAGGCTTTCCGGTAAATCTAGGTTTTCAAACTACGATATAAAAATAGTCCGGACTATTGACTCAATACAAATTCAGCTTCCTCTCTCTCTTTTGAAACACCACAAATTCTCAAAAAATGCCAGCGTCGGCTCCCGAATAAAATAGCAATAGAGATTAACTTTAAGTCACTCTCGCTTTCGGCAAAATTTGAAGGATTAAGCCTCGGAATAGAAAAGTATTTTAGCAGAGGTAACAGCAAAATATACTTATAAAAATCCCTCGCTTCGGCGATCGCATAAATACCTAATTATGAGCGAAAAAAAGGTTGGCTGCTTCCTCATACTATCGGTAGATATTTAAACGACCCTTTCAATATTTTATTGAAAGCTTTGAGGGATGCCTCCACAAATGCGCGAGATTTCCTATGAATCAGATAGTGCCATACACAGTAAATTATAGTTCTATAGATTTACCGGGTTAAAGGTATCTGCTAGAATTAATAGGGTTCTGTCGCGCAGATTTTATGATTGACGAGGAAAAACAGCAAGATCTAGATCCTAACTCAACTGGGGTTTCCCCAGAGGGTTCGCCAATGGCAAGCGAAATTCCGCCGGCACCAGCAAACTCGAACGAAGCAGCCGATTGGGAGCTCGAACTTGCTCAAGCTTATCAAAGTGCTCAGGGCGGCTCCCCAGCAAGCGCATCCGGGCCTAGCGTCACCGGCAGTTCCACCAACAGCCCGACAGCAGACGTGGCTGAGTCATGGAAGAGGGAACTCGCCTCCGTAACAGATGAAAAAGAGGCTTTAAAAACTCAGTTGCAAGCCGTATCCGCTCAACTAGAAGACCTGAAAAATCAAAATCTCCGCCTAGCAGCAGATTTTGAAAACTTCCGCAGGCGCACTCAAAAGGAAAAAGAAGAGTTAGATTTACAGGCAAGATGTGCCACTATTAAGTCGCTGTTGCCAGTGATCGACAATTTCGAGCGCGCTCGCTCTCACATTAAGCCGCAAAATGACGGCGAAATGAACATTCACAAAAGCTACCAAAGCGTTTACAAGCAAATGGTAGATAGCCTCAAGCAAATTGGGGTTTCTCCGATGCGCCCCGAAGGCGAACAGTTTGACCCCAACCTCCACGAAGCTCTGCTGAGCGAGCCCACAGACGAACACGAGGAAGGCACAATCATCGAAGAACTAGAACGCGGCTACATTCTGGGCGATCGCGTCTTGCGGCACGCCAAAGTGAAAGTTGCAGCGCCTGGGTCATCTGTGGTAGCCTCAGATGAAAATCCCGATAGTTCGGAAAGTTAATCGGGATATAAGCTACTGCATTCCTCGAAGTCACTGACCCCCGAATAGAATTCGGGGGCCAGAAGGTGGTAGACTCACCAACTTCTTAATTCAGGACTAAAAGCAGGTCAGCGCTTTCTCAACAAATTCTGAAAAATGTTTTAACCCGTCTTTGATATTGCATTAAGATATCAAGTTTGTTTCCTACAAATCCAGTCGGGTGATGCTTGTTAAAACAATCTGAGTCGTTTTTCGTCCCCCAACTTGTAGTTGCAGGTTTCCAAACATCCCACAAAGTTTTATGAGGCGCTATGGGAAAAATTATTGGAATTGACTTAGGCACGACCAACAGTTGCGTAGCTGTGTTAGAGGGCGGTAAACCCGTCGTGATCGCCAATTCCGAGGGCGGCCGCACCACTCCGAGTATCGTAGGATTTGGCAAGGCGGGCGATCGCTTAGTCGGTCAACTGGCCAAGCGGCAAGCTGTAACTAATGCTGTAAATACTGTTTACAGCATCAAACGATTTATTGGACGCAGGTGGGACGATACGGAAGAAGAAAGATCTCGGACTCCCTATACCTGCATCAAAGGCAAAGACGACACCGTTAACGTCCAAATTCGCAACAAGGTTCACACCCCCCAAGAAATCTCGGCAATGGTACTCCAAAAGCTCAAGCAAGATGCTGAAGCTTATTTGGGACAAACTGTTACTCAAGCCGTGATTACAGTGCCGGCTTACTTCACAGACGCCCAGCGGCAAGCTACTAAAGACGCCGGTACGATCGCGGGTTTAGAAGTCCTGCGGATCGTCAACGAACCGACGGCGGCCGCCCTTTCCTACGGGCTCGACAAGCAAAATATCGAACAGAAAATCTTGGTCTTTGACCTCGGCGGCGGTACTTTCGACGTTTCGATCCTGCAACTGGGAGACGGAATTTTTGAAGTCAACGCCACCGCAGGTAACAACCATCTCGGCGGAGATGACTTTGACGACTGCATAGTCCAGTGGCTGGTAGAAGCTTTCCGGACTCAAGAAGGTAGCGACCTCTCAACAGACAAAATGGCCTTGCAGCGCCTCCGAGAAGCTGCGGAAAAGGCGAAAATCGAACTCTCCAACCGCGAATCCACATCGATTAATTTGCCGTTCATCTCCTCTGATGCCAAAGGGCCGAAGCATTTGGAAATGGATCTTTCTAAATCTCAGTTTGAAAAACTGGTGGGTCATTTGGTGCAGGCGACGATCGATCCGGTGACTCAAGCCCTCAAAGACGCAAGTCTTACCCCGAAAGATATAGACAGAATTATTTTAGTGGGGGGTTCAACCCGAATTCCGGCAGTTCAAGAGGCAATTAGCAAATATTTTGGCGGCGCATCTCCCGATAAATCGGTGAATCCCGACGAAGCTGTAGCCGTAGGCGCGGCAATTCAAGCCGGGGTATTGGGCGGTGAAGTTAAAGATTTGCTGTTGCTAGACGTGACGCCGCTTTCCCTGGGACTCGAAACCTTGGGCGGTGTATTCACCAAAGTAATCGATCGCAATACCACTATCCCCACCAGTCGATCGCAAATGTACAGCACGGCTGCTGATGGACAAACTTCGGTAGAAATTCACGTACTCCAAGGCGAGCGCGCATTGGTAAAAGACAATAAAAGTCTCGGCAAATTCCTGCTCAAAGGCATCCCCGCAGCCCCCCGCGGCGTACCTCAAATCGAAGTTACCTTTGAAATCGATGCCAACGGCATTCTCAAAGTTGCCGCTGAAGACAAGGGAACCGGTAAAGAACAAAGTATCCAAATCTCCAATACAGGCGGATTGAGCGAAACCGAAGTCGAGCGGATGCGGCAAGAAGCCGAACTTTACGCCGACGAGGACATCAAGCGTACTCAACTCGTCGAACTCAAAAATCAAGCCGACACCCTGGTCTATAATTGTGGTGTCACTTTGAAAACCAACGCGCAATTGCTGGGCGACGACCTCAAAATCGCAGCAGAAACCGCAGCAACAGCCTTGAAGGCGGCGATGGCTAACCCCGACATCACAGGCGAGGAACTCACCGAGCAAATCGAAGCTTTCAAGCAACTGCTATATTCCCTCGGGACAGCAGTCTACGAGCAAGCTCGCAGCGGGGTAGCCCCATCCTCGCCAGAGGTTGAAAGCGAGATGATATCAGAACTAGAAGAGGTTGCAGCTACCGATGACAGCGTTTTGCTGACAGAAGAGCTGCTGGTGGCGCCCCAAGCTCCGCCCCAAGCTCCACCACAACCTCAACCAAAATCGCAACCAAAACCGGAAAAACAGCCGGAACAACAGTCAAAACGACAGCCGGAACCACAACCGGAACGACAGTCAAAGCGACAGCCGGAACCACAACCGGAACGACAGTCAAAGCGACAGCCGGAACGACAGCCGGAACCAAAACCGAAGGTTCCCGAACCTGAAGTTGATGATATGAATCCTTTCCTTTAGAACTGAAAAGCTAAAAATTAAAAATTCTCATTGTTGATTTTTAATTTTTAATTGGTAATTTCAGGAAAGGTCGCCCCTTTCTTTTTCGTACACTTTTTGTTATTTACCTCCAGGCAAGCAGCTCTATGGCCGGTGATTACTATGAAATATTAGGCGTTTCTCGCAGTGCAGACAAAGAGGAAATTAAGCGTGCTTACCGCCGCCTAGCTCGCAAGTACCATCCAGATGTAAACAAAGAATCCGGTGCCGAGGAGCGGTTTAAAGAAATTAACCGCGCCTACGAGGTACTCTCAGAACCGGAAACTCGCGCCCGTTTCGATCGTTTCGGCGAAGCAGGCGTGAGCGGTACGGCAGCGCCTGGGTTCCAAGACTTCGGCGACAGCTTTGCCGATATTTTTGAAAGCTTCTTCCAGGGTTTTCAGGGAGGCGCGGGCGGCCAACAACAACAACAAGGTCGCAGACGCAGCGGCCCAGTTCGCGGAGATGATTTGCGGCTTGATTTGCGTCTGGATTTCCGCGAAGCAGTTTTTGGTGGGGACAAAGAACTCCGCATCAAGCACCTAGAAACCTGCGAAACTTGCACCGGGACTGGTGCCAAACCGGGAACCAGACCTCAAACCTGTTCGACTTGTACCGGCAGTGGGCAAGTCCGCCGCGCGACTCGCACTCCTTTCGGCAGCTTTACTCAAGTTTCAGTTTGCCCTACTTGCAACGGCACGGGGCAAGTGATTGAGGACAAGTGCGAAACTTGCGGCGGTCGGGGCCAGAAAGAAGTGATGAAAAAGCTGAAAATCACTATTCCGCCTGGGGTTGACAACGGTACTCGCTTGCGCGTTTCCAATGAAGGGGATGCGGGAAAACTGGGCGGGCCGCCGGGGGATCTTTACGTGTTTTTGGCTGTGAATGAAGACCCGTTATTTAAGCGGGACGGCATTAACGTTAATTCGGAAGTCAAGATTAGTTACTTGCAGGCAATTTTGGGCTGCCGGTTGGAAGTGGAAACTGTAGATGGGCCGACGGAATTGTTGATTCCTACTGGGACTCAGCCTGCTACGGTTCTGACTCTGGAGAAAAAAGGGGTGCCGAAGTTGGGAAATCCTGTCAGTCGCGGCGACCATTTGATTGCGGTGTCTATTGATATTCCGACTAAGGTGACGACTGAGGAGCGCGAGTTGTTGATGCAGCTTGCTAAGCTGAAGGGCGATCGTACTGGTAAAGGTGGCTTGGAAGGATTTCTGGGCAATTTGTTTCAGAAATAAACAAATATTTGACACCCATTGGGTGTCAAATATTCTTGTTTGATGATTTTCTGGGCTTTGTTTGAGTAGTCTCAAAAAAAATGAGACCCATGGGTCTCAAAAAATCCAGGAAAAATAATTAGTCGGAAATTGCTCTAATTATCTCTCAAAAAAGTGAGCGCAATTGCGCTCATTTTGTACAGGTAGAATAATGAGTCGGCAATTGGTTCAGGAAAACTAAGGCTTTCAGGATTTGAGATGGGAAATTTGAAAATAAAAAACACATTATGAATTCAACCTCGAAAATTGAAAATCCCAAATCCCCAGATGCCAAAATCGATCTGCGGGGGACTCCGTGTCCTTTGAATTTTGTCCGCACTAAACTGCGCTTGGAGCAAATGGCTCCGGGTGCTGTTTTGGAGGTGTGGCTGGATGCTGGGGAGCCGATCGAACAAGTGCCCGATAGTCTGAAAATGGAAGGCTACCAGATTCTCGAAACTCAATTTATGGCGGATGAGCCAGATGCGGGCTTTTTTTCGATGAAAGTGCAGCGCCCAGAAAACCAGGAAGCCGGATGAGCCTGAATTCATCCTCGCTCGTCGGTACTGTAGTGGCTGTTCAGGCTAACTTCTACCGAGTCAGGTTAGATCCAGCCGCCGGCATTCATGAGAATATAGCTCTGGCCGATGCTCCGACACTTCTGTGCACTCGCCGGACTCGACTTAAAAAAATTGGTCAACAGGTGATGGTGGGCGATCGTGTGGTGGTAGACGAACCGGACTGGACTGACCGCCGGGGTGCAATTTCTGAAGTCTTCGGGCGCCGCACAGAACTCAACCGCCCGCCTGTGGCTAATGCCGATCGCATTCTCCTAGTTTTTGCCCTCGCCGAACCTGATTTAGACCCCGCCTCATTAACTCGGTTTTTAGTCAAGGCCGAATCTACGGGTTTAGAGGTTAGTTTGTGCCTGAACAAATGCGATTTGGTCACTTCCGGGGAGTTGGAACAGTGGCGCGATCGACTTTCGGGCTGGGGCTACGAACCAATGTTTATTAGCGTTCGTAGCGGCTTAGGAGTCCAGGAAGCTGCGGCTAATTTTCAAAATAAAGTTTATGTCGGAAAAGTACCTTCCCAGCATTTATCGGACAAAATAGATGGTGATATGTTGTCTTCTGAGGATGACTCCCTACTGGCAAATTCGATTTATCAGTCAGATGTGTTGAATTCCGTACAAAATCCTTTGCCGAACTTGCTTGAGGGCCGCATCCAAGACAAAATAACGATAATTTGCGGCCCTTCTGGGGTCGGCAAGTCCAGCTTGATCAACCAACTAATTCCGGCGCTGAATCTGCGAGTGAACGCTGTTTCTGGCAAACTCGGCCGCGGGCGCCACACGACTCGCCACGTCGAACTATTTGAACTCCCCGACGGCGGACTTTTGGCAGATACTCCGGGCTTCAATCAGCCGGCTCTGGAATCTGATCCGTC
>JBDTEI010000068.1:0-8060 GCA_039922675.1 Microcoleus sp. | reverse complement strand
CTCACGCGATCGCCTGTGCTCTGTTTGGCATCCTACGTCCTGGTGACGAAATGTTGGCAGTGGCTGGTTCTCCCTACGATACTTTAGAAGAAGTGATCGGCTTGCGGGGGCAAGGTCAAGGTTCACTGATTGACTTCGGCATTAGTTACCGTGAGTTGCCTCTAACTCGCGAAGGTTCTGTGGATTGGCAGACATTGAGCTCTACTATTTCAGCAAAGACTCGTCTGGTTTTGATCCAGCGCTCTTGCGGTTATTCTTGGCGATCGAGTCTGTCTATTTCTGAGATTAAAAAAATCGTCGATCTAGTCAAACATCAAAATCCTAACACAATTTGCTTTGTTGATAATTGTTACGGCGAGTTTGTTGATGATTGCGAACCTACTGCTGTAGGTGCAGATCTGATGGCTGGTTCTTTAATCAAAAATCCGGGGGGTACGATCGTCCCTGCGGGTGGTTACGTCGCCGGCAGGGCAGATCTAGTTGAGGCGGCAACTTGTCGCTTGACAGCGCCCGGAATTGGCAGCAGCGGGGGCGCAACTTTTGATTTGAACCGCTTGCTGTTTCAGGGTTTGTTCATGGCCCCTGGGTTTGTGGGCGAGGCGATGAAGGGCAATCATTTGACGGCTTATGTTTTTTATAAGTTGGGTTATCGGGTGAATCCGATTCCTTTGGCGAGGCGCAGGGACGTGATTCAGGCGATCGAATTTGGTTCTGCTGAGAAGTTAATTGCTTTTTGTCGGGCGGTGCAGCAAAATTCCCCGGTGGGATCGTATTTAGACCCCGTGCCGGCCGAGATGCCAGGGTACGAGAGTCAGTTGGTGATGGCTGGAGGTACTTTCATTGATGGGAGTACGTCGGAATTTTCCGCAGACGGGCCTCTCCGAGAACCCTATGTGGCTTTTTGTCAAGGGGGTACTCATTGGGCTCATGTGTCGATCGCCCTGGAAGCTGCGATCGAGGCTGTAGGCCCGGCTAAGTGAATATCTGATTAAGGTCGATCGGCTAAATTTGTCACTAAACGCCCGTCTTCCATGTAGATAATGCGATCGGCAATATCGAGAATGCGGTTGTCGTGCGTCACTAGCAAAATCGTGCAGCCTTGTTCCTTTGCTAGTTTCTGCATGATTTCCACCACATCTCGCCCGGATTGTTTATCTAAAGCCGCCGTAGGTTCATCCGCTAAAACTATTTTAGGGTGGCTGACTAACGCCCGGGCGATCGCCACCCTTTGTTTTTGTCCTCCCGACAAATTTTCTGGGTAATAATTCACGCGATCGGCCAAACCCACAGCTTCCAACATTGATATTGACAAAGCATCCATATTCTGATTTAGCATTTCCTTGTGCAATTCCAAAGACATCCGCACATTTTGCTTAGCCGTCAAAAACGTCATCAAGTTATGCGCTTGAAAAATATAACCAATTTGCTTTCTCAACTTAGTTAACTGATGCTTACTAGCGCCACGTATTTCTTGCCCCAGAATATTGAGACTCCCTTCTTGAGCCGAACGCAGCCCGCCTAACATCGTCAATAAAGTTGTTTTTCCCGAACCCGAGGGCCCCGTCATAATTACTATTTCCCCAGGGTTGATATCGAGATTTATATCAAATAAAGCTTGTTTTTTGAGGGAGCCTTGACCGAAGTAATGGTTGAGGTTTTGAACTGAGATTACAGGTTGATTTGTGATGGATTGGTTGAAGTTGGCGGGAGAGTTTAGGGTTTGCATGGTAAGTTTTGGTGACTTGTTTGACCGCTTATTCTTCAGTCGGCGGAGGCCGGCTTTGTTTGTGTAGGATCGGTTTCAACCGCTGACTTTGATCTTATTATTCAGTCGGCGGAGGCCGACTTTGTTTGTGTAAAATTGGTTTCAACGGCCGAGTTTTGTTCTAGAAAATATCTGCCGGATCGGCTGATTGCAATTTTCGCAAAGCAAGCGCACCAGAACCAGTACACATCACAATCGTCAAACCCAACACTACAGTCGCTCGATTTGCCGTCATCGAAATTGGCAGCAATGTCGCAGATTGAGCTAAAGAATACAGTCCGTTAGCCAAAACAATTCCCGGCATAAAACCCAAAACAGCTAATAACAAAGCTTCCTGAACTAAAACTCCGACTAAATATCGATCGCTATATCCCATTGCTTTTAAAGTCGCGTACTCAGCCAAGTGATCCGAAACATCAGAGTAAAGAATTTGGTAAACAATAATCAGACCAACAACGAACCCGATAATTGTACCAAATCCGAAAATAAAACCAATCGGAGTCGCATTTCCCCAATAAGCCTTTTCAATTTCCGCAAATTCTGCTAAAGTTAAGACCTTGACATCATCCGGCAAAATAGATTTCAAAATTGACTGAACTTTTAGGATATCTGTCCCCGGCTGCAACTGAATCAAACCCACATCAATTTGATCCGGTTTGCGATCGGGAAATAAGTTCATGAAAGTAGAATCGCTAGCGATAACATTGCCGTCAGCCACAAAAGAAGTACCCATAGTAAATACTCCGCCAACTCGAATGTTGCGCTTATTGAGTTCAGTTTCTAGGGTAGATTGTTTGTTAAAAATATTCGCAATCTCCCCATACTCAGGTCGAGAAGCCTGGTCAAATAACACATTATTGAACATTTGAAGTTGAGCCAAATTATGATTGACATCTGGCAAAATAAATGTTGTGTTGCCGGGATCTATGCCAAAAATTAAAATTGCTCGCGTAGTGCGGTTGGTGGGATTTCGCCACTGTCCCATCCCAATATATAAAGAAGTGACAGACTTGACTCCTGCAACTCCTTGTGCTTGGTAAAGTCGCTCTCTGTTGAACTGTTTTACCGCCGCGAAAGTTTCAAATTGAGGATTGATTAACACTAAATCTGTCTGTAAACTTTCGTGCGGTTTAACAGCAGAGTCGAAGAGTGCATCTTGAAATCCTAATTGCACAAAAATCAAAATATCTGCAAAGGCAATTCCGGCGATAGCAACCGCAAGACGAGTTTTTTCTCTAGTTACTTGCAACCAAGCAAGGGGTGTTTTGCGAAACATAAATTTTGGGAATTGGTAATTGGGATAATCCGGTCGGCAGAAACTGGGTTTTTTACGAAAATATTGCATCGCAGCCTTTAATGTCGGTAAAAAACCCGGTTTCTTTGTGTGCGAGTGCCTAAGTCTGATCGGCCTTAATCAGCGCTTGAATATCAGATTGCATAATCAAACTGACATGGCGTGAAATTTTATCCATCTCCCAATTCCACCAGCAAATTGCTAACAGTTGTGCAACCTCAACATCGCTGAAACGCTGCTTGATGATACCTGCGGGATTTCCACCAACAACTGTGTAAGCGGGAACATCTTTTACCACAACAGATTTAGCAGCAATGATTGCACCATCGCCGATTTTAACTCCCGGCATAATCACTGATTCATAACCAATCCAAACATCATTGCCGATGACGGTATCGCCTTTACTTGGTATTTCGATTAATAGATTCATCGCCGTTTGCCAGCCATTACCAAAAACAGGAAATGGATAGGTAGAAATGCCATCAAGTTTGTGATTTGCACCGTTCATGATAAATTTGACGTTGGTGGCGATCGCACAAAATCTACCAATAATTAATTTCTCACTTCCGTAATTGTATAGTACGTTTCTCTCGAAGTTTTCCGGGTCGATCGGATCGTCATAATACGAGTAATCGCCGACAATAATATTGGGCGATTTAATAAAATTTTTGATAAAGCAAACCCGGCGCTGGTCTGCCATCGGATAAGGTCGGTTTGGATCTGGCCCAAATTCTGCCATTTCTCTCAATCTCCCTAATTTTGAATTGCTACTTGTACCTGCAAATTTGTCAATCCGGCCACTTGTTTGCTAGCTTCAGGATTCAGGTGAATTTTCACTTCCACAACTCGGCTGTCCAAGTTTTCTCCCGGCTGGTTGCTAAACACGTTTTGTTTGCTGACTTTTAACCCAATTTCTTTGACAGTTCCAGGCAAATTTCCTGAAAATGCTTGGCTGGTAACGGTTGCTTTTTGCCCCAGCTTAATTTTGCTGATGTCCGTTTGGTAAACTTCGGCAACGACTACCATTTGCTCAGTTTCTCCCACGTCTGCAATCCCGTTATCGCTGATTTTTTCCCCTGGGCGAGTGTGAATTTTCAGGATTTTTCCGGGGTTCGGAGTGCGGATGTAAGCTTGATTTAATTCGGTTTGGGCGCGCTTGACTTGGGCAATTGCGCTGTTGATTTCGGTTTGCGCTGCTTGGATATCTACTGGCCGCACTTCGCCTATTTTGTCGAGAGTTGCTTGGGCTTCTTTCCGTTGTTCTATGCCACTGTTTTTAATGCGATTGAGATTAGCTTTGGCTTCGGCAAACTGCTGGATTGCTGTACTGTTAATTCTGGCAAGATTTGCTTCGGCTTCATTAAGTTGCTGAATTCCTGTACTGTTAATTCGGGCAAGATTTGCTTCGGCTTCTTCAAGCTGTTGTTTTGCCGTATTGTTGATGCGGCTGAGATTTGCTTCGGCTTCTTTAACTTGCTGGCGACTTGTTTCTAAAGTCAGCCGTTTGCTGTCCATTACGGATTGAGAAATTGCGCCTTCTGCAACAAGTTGTTTGTGCCGCAGATATTCGGTTTCTGCATTATTAGACTCGGCTTTTAATTTGTTAATTGCGGCAGTTTGTGCTGTTTTTTCTCCTTGCGACTGTGCAGTTATGCGGCTAATTATTGCTGTTTGTGCTTTCCTTTCTCCTTGCCATTGTGCGGTGATTCTGCTGATAGTTGCTTGTTGTGCGGTTCTTTCACCTCGCGATTGCGCTTGGATGCGATCGACTGTTGCTTGTTGCGCCGCTTGATTTCCTTGCAATTCCGCTTCTAGCTTGCCAATTGTGGCAGATTGTGCAGCAAGTTCTCCCGACTTGGCGCCTGCTTTTACCTTGGCTAAACTGGCTTCAGCAACTTTGACTTTTTCTTTGGCTTCGTCTAAAGCAGATTTTAGCCGATCGCCCGCATCCAAAATCGCGATCAACTGCCCTGCTTTCACCCGATCGCCCTCTTTGACTAAAAGTTTAGCAAGTCGATCGCCATCTAGCGCCTGCGACACCCCCAAGCGAATCACTTCCCCCAGCGGTTCCAATCTTCCCAAAGCCGTAATTTTCCTGGGCGGTGGCGTTTCTACGGGCAAAGGTTCAGCATTTTTAGCTAAAGATCCAAACTGAGAAATACCGTAAAGACTTGTACCAACACTAATGGCAGCGCCAGCAATTACCAATCCCATTACCAATGGATTTTTAGGCTTGACAAACAATTGAAAATTCATATTTCTCCTATATTTGCGGTTGTTTTTTTTCCAAATAAGCTAGCAGCATTTGTTTTAATAAATTCGCTTGTTCCCCAAAAGATATCCTTTCGCCTTGATAAAACCTTCTTGCCAGCAACCCGTCAACATAATTGAGGATAAATATAGCAATTCCTGGATCGGAAATACCCAAGTAGCAACAGACTGCCTCTTCATAACGCTTTCCTGCTTGCTGGAGTGCCTGATTCTTTTCAATTTCTGGGCGAGTTTTGTGTTGACAAAAATCCAATGTAATTAACAAATTTTTAATAATGTAATCTTCATTTTTGCCAATATAATCCATCATTTCTTGAATCCTTTCTCCTAGGGTAGGTGGATTCCCCAATTGTGCTAGTTCTTCTTCTTTTGTATCTTCATAACTCAAGTATTCAATTAACTGCTCGAACAGACTTTCTTTGCTCAAAAAGTAGTGGTAAAGCGTGCCTGTAGAAACTCCAATTCCCGAGGCAATTTCGCGCATTGTGACTGAGGAATAGCCTTTTTCGGCAAAGAGCTCAAAACTTTTGTTCAGCAGTTCTTTGCGGTACAATTCGCGGTCAACTATCTTTGGCATAGGTCGATCTTCTGATGTTTGATTCCAGATCCTAGGTTATCGGAGATTTAAGGGCGATCGACCAAATATTCCTATATCGAACATCCGATATAGTATAAGCGACTACAAAAGAGGCTTTTGGTGTGTGAGCTTGGAAAAATAAAGTATATCGAACAATTGTTATAATTAATGTTGCACAGACTAGCAGAGCTTGTCAAGGGGTGCAGTAAAATTATTTTTGGAGTCGATTTGTCGGGGCGGGTAAGGCCCGAAATCCAAAACACCCCGCAATCAATCTCCGTCTAAAACCCGGTAATCATGCGAATCTACACTTGAAGGATTATGAAAATCCGAACCTACGAAATCAGCGACACCGAAAAAATTGTAAAACTGTTTTACGACACCGTGCACGAAGTCAACATCCGTGATTACACAAAAGCCCAAGTAGATGCTTGGGCACCAGGAGATACCGATATTCAAAATTGGATGCAAAGTTTAAGCAGTAAATTTACCTTCGTCGCAGCAGAGGGCGATACAATCGCAGGTTTTGGAGAATTAGAAAGAAACGGTCATATCGATCGCTTTTACTGCCATAAAGATTTTCAAAGACAAGGAATTGGCAAGCTCATTTTAACACAAATTGAGTCAAAAGCTCAAGAGTTAGGACTTAAAAAGTTATTTGCCGAAGCCAGCATTACAGCTAGAGCTTTTTTTGAAAGCCAGGGATTTATGGTGATCAGAAAGCAAGAAGTAGAACGGAGGGGACAAAAATTCATCAACTTTGTAATGGAAAAAAATATATAAAAAACAACATTTTGTGTAAAATTAGATCGGAAAGTTTTGCGGAGGAGTTGCGATGGTGACGGAAGCTACAAATGTGCTGGGCGGAAAATTAGAGACTTGCTGCACATCGCCCATGACGGGCTATTATCGGGACGGCAAATGCAATACTGGCGGCGGTGATTTGGGGGCTCATACCGTTTGCGCCCAACTGACAGAAGACTTTTTGAAATACACAAAAAGAATGGGAAACGATTTGAGTACGCCGGTTCCTGAGTTTAAATTTCCAGGATTGAAACCAGGGGATTGTTGGTGTTTGTGCGCTTCTCGATGGAAGGAAGCAATGGATGCTGGATGTGCGCCGCGCGTGGTTTTGTCGGCGACTCACGTTTTAACTTTGGAATACGTTTCTTTGGGCGAATTGAAGGAACACGCTGCTGATTTGTAGGAATGTGCGATCGCATTTTCATACAAACCGTAGGGTGCGTCAGTTGGCTTTATTTGTTCAATAATCCAACAGTTTTTGACTGACGCACCTTACCAGAGACGTAATTGCGTAAATCTTTGATTAATACAGAAACCGCAGATGTAAAGCAGATAAACACAGATAAACGCAGATAATTTCAAGAGAATTTGTCAATGAATGCAATTTTGTCTAATAATTCAGCCGACTTGTAGGGTGCATCAGTTAGCATTATTTGTTCAATAATCCAACAGCTTCTGACTAACGCACCCTACAAGTTTACATATCTATCTAAAATCAACTCAGGAGGCAATAGTCAAATGGAGCGACTAGAGCATTACCGTCAGTGCATTCAAAAGCTGCTAATTGAAGACAGCAAAATAGCACCAGTTAACGGAGAAATTGAGGTAGAAACAATTTTTGATAAAGAAAACGATCGCTATCTTGTCATTGATTTTGGATGGGACACACACCGCCGCGTTTATAACTGTGTGTTTCATTTGGATATTAAAAATGGCAAAATCTGGATTCAGCGAACGAAATCAAACAGACAGGCAGATTGCTGATGAATTGGTAGAAATGGGCATACCCAAAGAGGATATTGTGCTAGGACTTCAGCCAACTTATGCGCGCGAATATACAGGGTTTGGAGTTGCATAATTTCAACCGCCGACTTGTAGGGTGCGTCAGTTAGCATGATTTGTTAAATCATCCAACAGCTTCTGATTGACACACCCACAAAATCTTAACTTATCAATCTTCAGTCCCCCTCTGCTGCGGACTTCGTTCGTGTAGTCGCAGTTTCCAACCGCCGACGGACTGACGCACCTACAAAATTAAACCTCTGGTAACTTATATTGACTGACAATCCGCTTAGCATACTCCGGCACATGAGCCTCCAATTTCTCCGGGTAATTCCGCTTCACATACA
>JBDTEI010000067.1:0-5315 GCA_039922675.1 Microcoleus sp. | reverse complement strand
CAACCCGCGAGAATTTGACATCTGGGTATTCGCGTTCCAAGAAACTGATAAAGTGCGTGTCAATGAAAGAATCCATAAACAGCACTTCTAAACCTTGGCTTTTGTGCAGTGCGACGTAAGTTGCTTGGGATGCTGGTTCTGTACAATAAAACACGCGATTTTCGTGAGTTTTTTGATTGCGTTCCAAATACTCTTTCAGAGTTGTGTAAGGTTGCGTCGAAGTAGATTTGTCCGACTTCGGAGTTACATCTTTCCACAAATCTCCTTCCTCAGTTTGCACCTGCACTTCTACTTCTGGGGTAGCAGTTTCTGGCTGTTCTGCTGTTGGTTGGTAAGTGCTGCGGTAGATTAAGATATCTTCGACTTGCTTTTTGAACTTGTCATCGTTGAGAGTTCCAAACTTAACAAAAGTGCCGATATCTTGCCAGCAGCGGATGTATTCGTTGCGGTCATCGCGGTAAAGTTCTTTCAGGCGATCGCCCACTTTTTTCGCAATATAATCAGCGATTCTCCGCACTGTGCGATTGCTTTGCAAAGAACTGCGAGAAACGTTCAGCGGAATGTCGGTACTGTCAATGACTCCCCGCAGCGGCATCAAGAATTTCGGGATGATTTCTTCGCAGTGGTCGCTGACAAAAACCTGGTTGCAAAATAGCTTAATATTGCCTTGAGTGACATCAACATCCGGCCGCAGTTTCGGAAAGAACAGAATCCCGTTGACAATGAAAGGATAATCTGTATTCAGGTGTACCCACAACAGCGGCTCATCTTGGAACGGGTAAAGGTAGCGATACAGTTCTAAGTAATCTTCTTTTTGCAAATTGCTGGCTGATTCCCGCCAAATTGCTTTGTGCTTGTTGAGTTGCTCTCCCTCAAATTTGATGGGAACCGGCATGAAATCGCAGTAGGTTTTGATTAACTGCTTGATGCGGGTAGCTTCTACATACTCTTGTTCTTCATCTTGGAGTGTCAGAGTAATTGTAGTACCGCGTTCTGTGCGGGCAGATTCTGATATTTCAAAAGCGGGAGAACCGTCGCAAGACCAGTGTACTGCTTGAGAACCTTCTTTGTAAGAAAGGGTTTCAATATCTACTTTCTTTGCCACCATGAAAGAAGAGTAGAAACCGAGACCGAAGTGGCCGATAATTGCGTCGTCGCCACTGCCTTGGTATTTTTGAATAAATTCTTCGGCGCTGGAGAAAGCGACTTGGTTGATGTATTTTTTTACCTCGTCGGCGGTCATGCCGATGCCGTTATCGGAAATTGAGAGGGTTTTGTTTTCTGTGTCAATGGCGATGTTGATTTGTGGTTCGCCCATCTCGCCGCTGTATTCGCCGGAACGGGAAACCATTTTGAGTTTGGCAATGGCATCGACGGCGTTAGAAATTAGTTCCCGCAAGAAGACTTCGTGGTCTGTATATAGAGACTTCTTGATGATCGGGAAAATATTCTCGGTATGGATTGTGATTGTTCCCTGTTCTAAAACTGTCATAATTTTTCTGTGTGGTAGTTTTTAGGAATCAGTAGTCAGTAGTCAGTAGTCATTAGTTATTAGTTATTAGTTAGTGGTTATTCGTTGTTATATCCAACAACTGTCAACTGTCAACTGACTACTGACTACTTAATGATTTTCGGCGATCGCGCTATTTTCGACCAAAGGGATTACCGTGAACTACCCGACTATCATCCTACGGATAGAGAGCGGGCTTCCCAATTCAATAGCAACCGCCTCGACAGTAGTAGACTTACGCCCATACTGTTTTGGTCTTACATTGCCTTCAAGGGCAGTAACGCTGGTTCCCAACGCCAATATCCGTAAGCCTTCATTTTTAATATTGATGGCTGCATTAATATCTCTATCGTGCCTCTTCCCACAGTGGGGACAATTGAATTCACGGACAGACATATCCATATGTGGCAGCGACAGTAAAGTCTCAGAACAAAGGTGCGACGATGGGAAAAATCGACCTACTTCTAGGTATACTTTACCCTCTGCTTCTGCTTTGTATTTGAGCATAGTGCAAAACATCCCCCATCCAGCAGCACTGATGGATTTAGCGAGACAATGATTCTTCACCATGTTTTTTAATGCCAGATTTTCTACGACAATGATTTGATTTTCATCGACTATCTTACGGGATAGTTTATGTCGGAAATCTTCACGGACTCTAGCGATTCTAGCGTGGATTTTTGCAACAGCCAATTTAGCCTTACGTCGCTTATTCGTAGTCTGATCTTTTTTGCGAGATAGTTTTTTATGCTTGCGCTTTAAGTTGCGTTCGTATTTTTTGAGATGCCGAGGGTTCTGGTATTTAGAGCCTTCAGATGTAACAACAAAGTCAAGTAATCCAAGGTCGATGCCGATTGCTTTGCCATCTTCGCTCGTCTCAGGTCGAGCAATGCCATCATCCATCAATAGCGAGGCATAGTAACGACCATCAGGCATCTTAGACACCGTAACAGTTTTTACACTACCGACCAATTCACGATGAATTTTAGCTTTAACCACGCCAAGATTACCAGGGAATTTAATCTCATCGTCGCCTTTGACTTTAACGTTCTGCGGGAATTGAATCGATTGTTTGCCGTGGCGTTTCTTGAAAGTTGGGTACCCAGTGCGACCATCAAAGAAGTTAATAAACGCTTGAGACAAATTCAGTACCGAAGACTGAAGGCATTGGGAATAACACTCTTTGAGCCATTCAAACTCAGTCTTCCAAACAGGAATCTGTTTCTTCATTGTCAAAGCAGATATGCCCTTCCCAGTCTCTTTATAAGTCTGGGACATGGTAGCCAATGACTGATTCCACACCCAACGAACACAGCCAAAAGCTTGCGCTAGATGGCTTTGTTGTTCCTCGTTGGGATAAATTCTGACTTTGACTGTCTTTAACACTTCTGGCTTTTATCGTACTTATTAGAACCATGATAACACAGATACAAAGGCTGGACAAGGATGAAGATTTGCTCATCTCCTCATGCCCGTCCAACTTTCTCGGCGGGCTGTGCCTGTCGGTTTTGTTAGACGGGCAATCGTCGCCTCGCTCGTATTCATCCCGTCGCTCACCGAAGCGGTAGAGCCCGGGGCTTCTACTATTAAAGCTAAAAAGATGATTCGGTTTCCCTCACATAGTAACTCACAAAGGCAACCGCAGGAGAAAGGTGGTACCGGAACCCAATTCGCTGCGGGCGCTGAGGCTGCCGCGGTGTGCGCGGGCGATCGCGCGGGCGATCGCCAATCCGAGCCCCGAACCACCTGTATGACGCGATCGATCGCTATTAACTCGGTAAAATCGATCGAATATTCGCGCTAAATCTGCCGCCGCCATCCCAATACCCGTATCTTGAACCTGAATTATGGCCTCCTGGTGACTGCAATCTAAGATAACTGTGATTGTTCCCCCAGCCGGAGTATATTGAATGGCATTGACAATTAAATTAGTAACTAAACGGTAAAGTCGATCGGCATCTCCGACAACATTCAATTGCTGCTGTACGCGCATTTCGGATGTTAGCGCTACCTGGGAGGCGATCGCCAAAGCCGCCAATTCCTCGACTAAATCGCTCACCAAGTCATTCAAACAACAAAGCTGAGGGCGATCCTCTTCGTTGGCGCAGCCCCCGTAGGGGCGGGCTTCGCTAACGGATTTTGCTTGAGAGTCCATCCGCGCCAACAGCAACAAATCAACCACTAACTGAGTTAATCGGCGGTTTTGGCGATCGATTGTCCGCAAAATTTCCCGCGCTTCTTTCTCATCCAATTGTGGCATCAACAGCGCTGATTCTACTGTGGCTTGGGATGCCGCTAAAGGCGTCCGCAATTCGTGGGCAGCATCCGCCGTAAACTGTTGGATTTGTCGGTAAGAAGAATAAATTGGTTTCATTGCCAATCCTGCCACCCACCAACTAGAAAAGCCTACTAAAGTCAATGCTGTTGGCAATCCCAATTTCAAAATTAATTTTACTGTATTGAGATAAGTGTTGAAGTCTTGCAAGCTCCGCCCCACTTGAAAATATCCCCAATTTTGCTGCATATTTGTGTGCAGTGACACAGAAATTTGGTGATAAATATTGCCTTGGCTGTCAGCGATTGTTTGCCAGTGTTTCGAGTTAAATGTCGGCGGCAATGTTTCGGGATAAGCGCCTGCTGTTGCAATCAAATTTCCTGAGTTGTCAAATAAACGGATATAGTAATAGCTTTGGTTGAGTGCGCTTAAAATATGGCGGTTTGGCAACTTTTTTTTAATGCCGTCAACTCCAATTACATGGAGATTTGGCAAAAGTTCATTGACGATTGGTTCCAGGCGTCCGGGCTGCTGTAGCTTGATTTCGAGGCTGTCGTGGAGTGTGCCCGCTACGGATTCTAGTTCGCGATCGATGGCGATCCAGTGGGCGTGGGCGATCGCCCTATATACCCCAAATCCCAACAAGCTTAAAATCAAACCCATTACTGCTGCGTAGGAAAGAGCTAATTGCCAGCGAGTGCGGTTAAATAGTTTATTTTGATTCACATTTTATAACTTGCTCGTAAATTGAAGATCGATCGGTTAAAATTACGTTATCTTCTTTCTTGAGTCCGCGCACCATCCGGACATCGTTTGTGTAGGCGCGGTTTCAACCGCCGTCTTATCTTCAATTTCTCATCCGGTATCCTACGCCGTGGACGGTTTCAATTAAATTCGCGCAGCCAACTGATTCGAGTTTGCGCCGCAGCAAGCGCACTTGAGCGGCTACTACATTGCTAAAAGTATCTGCGCTGGCTTCCCATATCTGATTCCTAATTTGATCGGTGGTGACAATTTGATTTGGATGTTTCATTAAATATTCTAACAATTGAAATTCTTTGTTTGTCAGCGAAATTGTTTGGTTTGTGCCGTTTTGATTGAGATGACAAGCCGTGCGATTACCGCAATCTAAGGCGAGATTGCCGATTTGTAGCTGTTGGGGCTGTATTTGGGGCGATCGCCTTTGCAACGCCCGCAACCTTGCTAACAGTTCCGCCATCCCGAAGGGCTTGACCAAATAATCGTCAGCGCCAGCATCCAATCCCGCCACTTTATCTTCCATCCGGTCTTTGGCTGTCAGCATCAAAACTGGTAAAAAACTATGTTTGGCTCGCAATCTTTGCAGCAGTTCTATTCCAGACAATCCTGGAAGCAACCAGTCAAAGATAGCTAGGGTGTATTCTGTCCACTGACTGTCTAGATATTCCCAAGCTTCATTTCCGTCCTGGGCCCAGTCAACTATGTATTTTTCTTGCTTCAAAGTGCGATCGATCGCTTTTCCTAAATCTGGCTCATCTTCAACTAGCAAAA
>JBDTEI010000066.1:0-10897 GCA_039922675.1 Microcoleus sp. | reverse complement strand
ACTTGTTCGTAAACGCGATCGCCCATCCACTTCATCCCCGGCATCGCGCGGTAAGCAGCCACAAACACCTCGCCAGCAGGCAATATCCGCCCGATTTCCTCCGCCGCATCGCTACCTTGCCAGCGTTTTTCTGGATTGTCCGCATCTATCAAAATCATCCCCATTTCGCAGTCTTCAGACGTAATCCCAAAGCGCTTTAATACCTCCAAATCTTGCATTGAAATATACTCAAAATTCTTGCCTTGGTCTAGATTTTCAAGTAACTGCACCAAGGTAACGCAGAGATTGCAATTGCCGTCGTAAATTACGTTGTAATTCATTGGTAATGGTAAATAAAGTGCTAACTACTGACTAATGACTAATGACTACTGACTAATGACTACTGACTTCTAGCGACAGGAATCTCGATCGCAAACTCCGTACCTTGACCAGGTGCGGAATTGCACTTCAGCCGCCCGCCGTGCTTTTCCACCACAATTTGATAGCTAATAGATAGCCCCAAACCAGTACCTTTACCCGGTTCTTTCGTAGTAAAAAATGGATCGAACAGCCGTTCGTGAACCTCTGTCGGAATCCCTGGCCCGTTGTCAGCGATCCGAATCACAATATGAGAAGGATGCCGAATAGAATCATCAGAAACAGCAGAATCTGCCTGCATCAAAACATCCTGTTCGTACTTGACATCCGTACAAATTCGCAGAGTCGGCGAAGGACAACAAGGAATAGGTGCCTGTTCCCCCTCCGCCCAATGTCCCGTTTCCATTGCCTCTTCCAAAGCATCAATTGCATTACCAATAATATTCATAAATACCTGATTCAACTGTCCAGCATAACACTGTACGCGGGGCAAATTGCCGAACTCTTTGAGCAGCATAATTTTCGGATGTCCTGCCGTTTCTTTCAACCTATGCTGCAAAATCAACAAAGTGCTGTCAATCCCTTCGTGAATATCCACCTGTTTTTGTTCCGCTTCGTCCAATCGCGAGAAATTCTTCAGCGATAGCACAATTTGGCGAATTCTTTCTGATCCCATTTTCATTGATTTTAACAATTTAGGCAAATCTGTGAGCATGAAATTTAAATCTATTTCATCTATTTCTTCTCGAATTGCCTCTGTTGGTTCCGGGTATTCCTGCTGGTATAGTTGCAGCATTTTTAGCAAGTCTTTAAAGTAATCGTCAGCGTGCATGACGTTGCCATAAATAAAGCTAACTGGATTGTTGATTTCGTGAGCTACACCAGCTACTAACTGCCCCAAACTTACCATTTTTTCATTTTGAACCATCATGCTTTGAGTTTTATGCACGTCCCGCAGGGCTTTCGCCAATTCTTCATTTTTAGTTCTCAATTGACTTTCGGAAAGCCGCACGGCTTCTTCTGCTTGTTTGCGATCGGTAATATCTTTGCGAATTGCGACATATTGATGGGGTTCTCCGCGAGAATTTAAGAAAGGTACAATCGTAGTATCCAACCACACAAATTTACCGTCTTTAGCTTGATT
Source organism: Microcoleus sp. (assembly GCA_039922675.1). Classification (GTDB taxonomy): domain Bacteria; phylum Cyanobacteriota; class Cyanobacteriia; order Cyanobacteriales; family Microcoleaceae; genus Microcoleus. The sequence continues at coordinate 9,396 of JBDTEI010000066.1, read as the reverse complement.
TTTGATTTCTCCCCGCCAAACATTTCCCTGGCGGATTGTTGACCAAAGTTGCTTAAAAAAAGCGGCTGGGTGATAGCCGGAGTTGACAAGTTTGTGGGTTTTACCGATCAATTCTTCCCGCGAATATTTCAAGAGTTCGCCAAATTGGTCGTTGACATAGGTAATAACGCCGAATTCGTCGGTATTTGAGACAATTGCTGATTGATCTAAGGCAAATTTTTCAAATTCTAATTCTTGGAGGGTTTGGCGCAATTCTGCTTCGGCTTGTTTGCGATCGCTAATATCGGTAATCATCCGCAAAACCCCCGAAAATTCGCCCTCAGCGTCGAACATTGGTGTCGCTGAGACGATCGCCCACAAATGAGAGCCATCTTTGCGGGTAAACTGAAAATCATGGCGTTCGCGAATGCCTTGTCGCCTGCGCTGCACATAACTTTCAGCTATTTCCCGATCCTCGTCGCCGATAAACTCAAATAGCGATCGCCCCAGAATTTCCTCCACAGTATACCCCAGCATTTCGGCCATCCGAGAGTTAGCAAAAGTCGTGGTGCTGTAGGCGTCAAACATCCAAACGCCCTCGGAAGCTGTCTCAACTATGCAGCGGTAATAACTCTCGCTTTCCCTGACAGATTCAGTAGCTTGTTTGCGATCGGTAATATCAGTTTCTACCGCAATAAAACCTTCGAGTTCTCCAGTTTCTCGATAAATTGGGGCGATTGAAAGCGCCACCCAATAACCATTTCCATCCTTCTTGTAATTGTAAATTTCCTGATTAAACGGCTCGCCGGTGTCCAAAGCCGATCGCAATTGGGCAATAGTTAGCGGGTCTGTTTGAGGGCCTTGCAGCACATCACCCGGTTTTTTCCCCTGTATTTCTGCCAGCACGTAACCGCTAATCCGAGTAAATGCTTCATTCACCCATTCAATGCAGCCTTCAGCATCAGTAATAATCACACCATTTTGCGTTTTTTGAGCCACGATGGCTAGGCGCGACAATTCTGTTTCAGTTTTTTTGCTTTCGGTAATATCTTGAGCAATAGCCAGAATGTACTTAGGCGCGCCCGAAGCGTCAAACAAAGGAACTTTTTTAGTGTGCAAAATCCGCTTTCCCCGGTGCGGAAGTTCGATGATTTCTTCTGGCAAATCAACCTCTTTACCCGTGGTAAATACTTCTAAATCTTGTGCGTGCAAGTAATTCGCCTGATTTGGTTCCAACAAGTCAGCAGCATTATTTCCCAGCACTTCCTCGCTCGTATAGCCAAACAATTCTTCGCTAGCAGCATTCCAATAAATAAATCTTTGTTCCACAGCATCTTTAATAAAGACGCTAACTGGCAGATTTTGCAATACCGCATTCAGAAAATCTTGAGTGTTTCGCAGCTTTTCCTCAGCGCGCTTGCGCTCAGTAATATCCAAAATCACTCCGTCGAGATATACAATGGGACACAGAGAATTTGCGATCGGCGAAATCGGCGAAACCACAGCAGACAATAATTCCTCAATTTCTCCTTGTCCCTCTTTTTTTCCTCTAGCCTCCTCTATTTCGCAGTAGAAAGCTTGACCTTTTTCGTAAACCCAGCTAATTTCCCCGTCAGCCCGGAGAATGCGATATTCAAGGATGTACGGAGTTCTGGTTGCTACACTTTTTTTGAGAGCCTCCTCCATGTTTTTGCGGTCTTCAGGATGGATAATGCTCGCAAAAGAACGGACGCGATCGTTGATAAAATCAGAGGATGGATAGCCGGATATTTTTTGAACAGCCTCGCTCAAAAACGCCATTGTCCGTATTAATTCGCCGTCGGGCCCGGTACAGTCGCAAGTACAGCGGTAGACAGCACCGGGAATATTAGCTACTAAATTTTTATATCGTTCTTCGCTGCTTAACAAAGATGAGCCGTCTTCGTTAGGGCGATCGCCATTCTTAAATTTAGAAGAATTGGAGGAAATTTGCATGATTTTGTCACTTGTGAGTGCGGGGGCAAGTGTTAGAGTAGATCCCTGTATAAAAAATGAATTTAATTTCGACAATAATCGGCTATCAACTAATATAGTACAAAATTACTTGTGCTAACATTCAAAAAATTTAATCCTGGCTAATAGGCAAAGCTAATCAAAGATATTATGTAGAAGGCAGAAGGCAGTTCGGCAACGGATTTTATAACCGATTTTATAACCGATGCACACGGATGGATGTTCAGGAAAGATTTTTCCGATTCTCCCCATCTCCCCCTCTCCCCATCTCCCCATCTCCCCATCTCCCCCTCTCCCCCTCTCCCCATCTCCCCATCTCCCCATCTCCCCATTTCTCACTCTCGCACTCTCCCACTCTCGTTACAATAAGATAAGTTGCCTTGCTACCGATCGCCCTCAAACAAAAACCATGACTCAACAACAACCCCGGATTTGCATTCTCGGCGGAGGCTTCGGCGGACTCCACACAGCCCTGCGCTTGAGTCAGTTACCCTACTCCAAAACCGAAAAACCCGAAATAGTCCTAGTTGACCGTCGCGATCGCTTTTTATTCGTTCCCCTGCTGTACGAGCTCCTGACTGGCGAACTCCAAACCTGGGAAATCGCCCCGCCCTTTGCCGAACTCTTGCAAAACACAGGCGTGCGCTTTTGTCAAGGCACTGTCTCCGGCATCGACGTGGAGTCAAAGCGAGTGCAGTTACGCGACGGGCCAGAAATTCCGTGTGATCGCCTCGTTTTAGCTTTAGGCGGCGAAACTCCCCTAGATATGGTCAAAGGAGCCTTTGAATACGCTTATTCCTTCCGTAGCCTCGATGACGCCTACCGCTTGGAAGAAAGACTGCGATTTTTAGAAGCTAGTGACACCGATAAAATTCGGGTGGCGATCGTCGGCGCCGGTTATTCGGGAGTAGAATTAGCTTGTAAATTAGCCGATCGACTCGGAGACAAAGGTCGCGTGCGGTTAGTCGAGCAAGGCGACACGATTTTGCGGACATCACCGGAGTTTAACCGCGAAGCCGCCAACAAAGCATTAGAAAAACGCAAAGTCTGGATCGACTTAGAAACATCAGTAGAGGCGATCGAATCCGACACCATATCCTTACTGTACAAAGGACAATTAGATGTTCTCCCCGTAGACATAGTATTGTGGACAGTAGGAACCCAAGTCAGTCAAGCAGTGCGATCGCTCCCCCTCAAACAAAACCACCGCGGTCAACTAATAGTTAACTCCCAGATGCAAATCATCGACCATCCAGACATATTTGCCCTAGGAGACTTAGCCGAATGTCACGACGCAACAGGTCAAAAAGTCCCATCCACAGCGCAAACAGCCTTCCAGCAAGCTGATTACACCGCCTGGAACATTTGGGCATCCCTGAGCGATCGGCCATTACTACCTTTCCGGTACCAGCCGCTAGGAGAAATGATCACATTAGGAATTGACGAAGCCACCCTCACAGGTTTAGGAATTAAACTCGACGGACAACTAGCACACATTGCTCGTCGCCTAGCCTATCTCTATCGAATGCCAACATTTGACCACCAACTAAAAGTTGGTTTTAATTGGATTAGCAAACCAATTCAAGAACTGCTGAAAAAGTAATAGATAAGACGGCGAATAGAATTCGCGTCTATACAAACAATGTCCGCCTCCGCAGACTGAAAAAAATCACTTAATTCCATGCGCCCGGTTTTTTTCTTCAACCTGCGGAGGCAGGTTTTGTTTGTGTAGACGCGAATTCCATTCGCCCGGTCTTCTTTGCTGAAAAAGATAAGACGGCGAATAGAATTCGCCTCTATAAAAACAATGTTCCGATGGTGCGCGGACTGAAAAAAATAACTTAATTCCATTCGCCCGGTCTTCTTCTTCTATCTCTATCGAATGCCAACTGAAAAAAATAACTTAATTCCATTCGCCCGGTCTTCAAATTCTTTAAATTCTTAACCCTATTACCTTACATCCGTTACATCCCGCACATTGCTCGTTGCCAAACTTCCTTATTCCAACCAATGACCAAAATTATCTTTCTAGATGCCGCAGGCACCTTATTTGACGTTCGTGGCAGCGTCGGCGAAGTCTACGCACAACTAGCCAAAAAATTCGGAGTACAAGTTAAGAGTGAAGAGTTAAATGCAGCATTTTACCAAAGCTTCGCCTCAGCAAGTCCGATGACATTTCCAGGAATAGAATCAGCAAAAATACCACAGCTAGAATTTGAGTGGTGGCAAACAGTATCAGAAAAAGCATTCCAAATAGCAGGCGTTTTCCACCAATTTTCAGACTATCCAAAATTCTTTGCCGAACTCTACGCTCATTTTGCCACCACCGAACCTTGGTTCGTCTATCCCGATGTATTCCCAGCATTAAATAAATGGCAGCAACAAGGAATTGAATTAGCAGTAGTCTCGAATTTCGATTCGCGACTCTATCCAGTATTAAAAGCCCTCAACTTAGCAGAATATTTCACATCAGTCACAATTTCCACCGAAGTAGGTGCAGCCAAACCCCAACCGGAAATTTTTACCGCAGCTTTGCAAAAGCACAACTGCACAGCCGAGAATGTTGTGCATATCGGCGACAGCTTCAAAGCAGACTATTGCGGTGCAAAAGCCGCAGGATTAAAAGCAATTTGGTTGAACCGACAACAGGAAAAGGTAGAATTAGGCAAATTGCCTGTAACTGAAACGAAATTGGAAGAGTGCAGCAGTCTTGATTATTTAACCTTTTAACTTGATAATTATAAAAATGTAAGATTAAGTCCCGTTAATTGACAGGACTTGATATCAATTATGCAAATCACCTCGCCCAACCATGAAAAAAAACTCAATTCAAACTATACTAACAGACACAATGACCGTGTTTTGGGGAGAATGGCTAGATTTGCGAGTCCGAATCCTGCCAATTGCCGCCGCTGGTTCAACATCTCCATTAATTTACATTCTAGCTTTTGGTTTCGGCTTGGGCAGTTCCATGCCTAAACCTGCAATTGGTAGTAATTATCTAGAATTTATGTTGCCGGGAATGGTCGCACTTTCATCGATGACAGTAAGTTTTACAGGCGCAGTATTTTCTATTTGTGTCGAACGACTTTATAGTAAAACATTTGAGGAATTGTTGCTGCTGCCGGTACATCCGCTGGCTTTGCACGCAGGCAAAATGCTAGCCGGAATACTGCGGGGATTGCTAACCTCGGTTTCGGTGATTTTAGTAGCAGTTTTGTTTACTCAAAAGCTGGTATTTCTGCATCCGCTATTTTTGTTAGTGATAATTCTAAATTCCGCTGTGTTTGCGGGGATGGGAGTGATAGTGGGTTTAAATGTAAAATCTCTGGAATCAGTCGGATTGTACACCAATTTTCTGATAACTCCCATGTCATTTTTAGGTGCGACTTTTTTTGACCCCGCGTCGCTACCGGTAGCCCTGAAAGGCATAGTTTATCTGTTGCCGCTGACTTATGCCAGCATTGGATTGAGGGCTGCTGCTTACGATTTGGCAAAGTTTCCTTGGTACAGCATACCTGTTTTGTTGGCGGCTGCGATCGCCTTTTCTGCGATCGGCGCCCGCCAGTTTTCTACCCAACAAGATTGAAGTCAGTAGTCAATAGTCAGTAGTCGTAGGGTGTGTCGCACGAGAACAATCCCTAAATTTCCCGCCATATCTCATAGCGACGCACCTTAAATATTGGGTGAAGGAAACAACCCTCCGTTTCACTCCGCCCAAAAATTCTATTCTAGCCAGCTTTTTTCTAAATGATATCAGATAGATTCCGGTCAATCACTGGCGATAAAATTAGTATAGTGAGGATTTTAGTCCTCAGGAAGAAGGACTAAAGTCTTCACTACAAACCCGACCTCTAGAAACTCAGAAATGGCTTAAAAAATATTAGAAAGTAACTTATAGATCAAGCGGAAAATAGCTGTTGCTGCGATCGCCCCCAAAGCTGACAACCATCCCACAAACAACACGCCAGTGATCGGAGAACTCGGATAAATCGTCACTGCCGCGTGCAAAGCCGGGAAAAACCACAGCAAAGCGAAAGTACCTGCGCTAATAATCAACATCTCAGTTTGTTCGATCACTCTGCGGTACTGGCCGAAAATCAGACCCCCGACAATCATCCCCAGCAATCCGATACTCACGCCTGGATTCGGCAGCAAACTCGTCAGGGCGATCGCCAGCAACCCCCCCTCAAAACCCGTAAACGCAGCCCCTCCCAAAATATCCCAAATCAAAAAAGCCCGTCTCTGCGGAGGTTGCAGATTTCCCGGAGGAGCAGCCACAACAGGAGGCACAGGAGGCTGCTGAGTCGGTGGTGGTGGCTGAGTCGGTAGGGGAGGCGGAGTGGGTAGGGGACGCGGCTGCACGACCATCGTAGGCTGTTGAGAATTGTATTTCAGAGCCGCTTCCACCTCTGCCGCCGATTGATAGCGCTGGCTGGGAGCCGGCAACAACATTCGATCGAGAACTTGAGCTAAAGTCGAACTTACCTGCACGTGCGATCGCCAATTCCACTCATTTTGATAACTATCAAAAAGCTCAGTCGGCTGCAAACCGCTGAGCAAAGTAATGCAAGTCACAGCCAAAGCATAAAAATCCGTTGCCGGATAAACTTCTTGCCCGCTCATTTGTTCTGGCGGAGCGTAACCCAAAGAATAAATACCAGTCGAAGCCTTAGAAGTGCCCGCAGTTTGCGTCACCTGTTTGACAGCCCCAAAATCTAATAAATAAAGCCGACCATTTTTACCCCGCATAATATTAGCAGGTTTGATATCTCGGTGAATCGAACCGCGAGAGTGCACAAAATCGAGAATCTTCAAAATTTCCCGCAGCACTTCCATCGTTTCCGCCTCCGAAAACCTACCTTTAACAGCAAGTTCCTCCTCCAAATTTTTGCCATCAATAAATTCTTGAACCAGATAGAAAAACTGATCGTTTTTCCCCGGCTGTAAACTCGGAACAGTCAGATCAAAAAACGCCAGCAAACTCGGAATTTGCGAATGTTCGTTTCCCAGTTCTTCCAGCACGGCTGCTTCCCGTTCAAACAGAGTTTGAGCGATTTTTAGCTGTGCTGGAGTCAGACTTGCTGACGGCTGCAAAAGTTTAGCAACGCACTGCCGCATCGCCGGAGTATAGCGGTCTCGGGCTAAAAATGCCGCCCCAAAACCGCCTTGACCCAACAACCTTACGGGCAAATAGCGGCCGCTCAAAATCAGGGGCATTCCGCAAGTCGTGCAAAACTTTTGCTGCACCGTTTTCAGCAGGGAACTGTCATCGAGGTCGGAAAAATAGTTTTGAGGGCGCGGGCAGCCCGGGCGGGTGCAGTAAACTTCCATTTTGGTTTGCTAATGGGGAATTGGTAATTGGTAATTGGTAATTGGGAAGAAAGCCAATTTTTCCAGGGGTTCTCAAACCAGATTATAATCTCTAAACTAAGCGCGAACTGCTGACTGCCAGCGACTTGATAAATTAACTTCCCCCTGACTTGGGAGTTGCTATTTCTATCAGTCCCAAATCTATCGCCGGAGGTTCTTTCTTCTCCGGGATAGTGGAATAAGTAGCAAAGGAAGGCAAAATTTCATTGCTGAAAGCCTCTGCTGCTTTAGAACGGTAACGGTTGGGGTTGTAAATCAGCGACAAAATCCGAGTTACCAAAACTTCGTCCATTTTAGATTTGTGCAAAACGCCCATCATCAACTCTTTTTCGATCGCCGAAACCGACACAAAAGCAGCGCCCAGCCCCGACTGAACGGCATTTTTAATGGCTTCGATCGAATTTAGCTCCATCTCGATTTTCAGACGGCGGGTGTCAATGCCGCAGCGAGTCAGTACCTGATCGATGACTTTGCGGATCGTAGACTGCGAATCCAAGGATATAAACTGCAATTTGTAAAGGTCTTCTTTTTGGATGCTTTCTTGTTGTACCATCGGGTGAGACGGCGGGAGAATCAGAGCCAGTTCGTCCTCAGCGTAAGGAACAATTTGTAAAGCTTCTACAAGTTCCGTAGGGATTTCTCCGCCAACAATTGCTAAATCGATTTGCCCATTGGCCACACTCCACGCCGTGCGACGGGTAGAATGCACGTGAAGCTGTACCGCTACATCCGGGTACTTTTGCCGAAACATCCCGATCATCCGAGGTAGCAAATATGTCCCGGTTGTTTGAGAAGCGCCGACGATCAAAGTACCGCCTTGGAGATTTTGCAAGTCTTCCAGAGCTCGACAAGTTTCTTGACAAAGCGATAAAATTTTCTCGCCGTAACTCAGCAGCAGGTGTCCAGCTTCGGTCAGTTGAGCCCGCCGCCCCCCCCGATCAAACAGCGGCACGTCCAACTGTCTCTCTAAGTTTTGCACCTGCAAGCTAACTGCTGGCTGGGATACGTAGAGGCTATCGGCGGCGCGTTTGAAGCTTCCTTCAGAGGCGATCGCCTTGAGAATGCGTAACTGGTCTAAAGTGAAAGGAAGGTCAGACATATATCTAAATTGTCAGTTGTCAGTTGTCAGTTGTCAGTTAACTGTTGTCAGTTAACTGTTGACGGTTGACGGTTGACGGCAAACAGCAAACAGCAAACAGCAAACAGCAAACAGCGAACAGCGAACAGCGAACAGTCAACAGTCAACAGTCAACAGCGAACAGTTAACTGACTGATAACCGCTGAATGCTCCTATAGATACTTTGTGACACAATTTGGCAGAGAATCAATAACTTTTCTTAATATTTACAATGACGATCGACTTAGCGCTCGACTCCCACTTAGTTATTCTGGGACTTTTATTTGGTTTTGCGATCGCCCACAGCGGTTTAGCAGCCCTCCGCCCCAAAGGTGAAAAGCTGATCGGGCCGAGACTTTACCGGGTTTTGTTTGCCCTTGTCAGTTTGCCGCTAGCGGTGATTCTGGTTGTCTACTTTTTCAACCACCGCTACGACGGCGTGCAGCTTTGGCAAGTACAGGGAGTACCCGGAGTTAAACCAGTGGTTTGGATACTTTCAGCAATTTCCTTTCTGTTTCTGTACCCAGCAACCTTCAACCTTCTAGAAATTGCCGCCATCCAAAAGCCGGATGTTCACCTCTACGAAGCCGGGATCATCCGCATCACCCGTCACCCGCAAATGGTGGGACAGGTGATTTGGTGCGTGGCCCACACCCTGTGGATTGGGACTAGCTTTACCCTGGTCACTTCCATCGGTTTGATACTTCACCACCTGTTCGGAGTGTGGCACGGCGACAGCCGGCTGCGCGCTCGTTTTGGAGAATCCTTTGAAACCATCAAATCTCAAACCTCAATAATTCCATTTTTGGCCATCCTGCAAAAGCGTCAAACCCTTGACTTGCTTGAGTTTATGCGCCCTTCCTACGTAGGTGTAGCTATTTTTACGGGCCTGTTGTGGAAAATTCATCCTTTTTTGATGCGTGTCACTGGGAACA